>DATIKU010000061.1 GCA_035477215.1 Spirochaetota bacterium
AAGCCTTCCTCGGTGTTGGAGGCCTGCTGGTAGGTATAGCCGAACGAGAAGTCGACATCGTAGAAACCCGGCGTGTAGCCCGGGTGCGCTCCGAAGGGCTCCTCGGTGACGGCCACCACCTTGAAGGCCGGAAGGATGGTGCGCGACGGATCCTTGCCGATCGTCTCGCGGCTGACGATGCGCTCGCAGCTGACGATCACCTTCTTCGCCGCGTTCGCGCCCCACTTGCAGTCCCCGCCGATCCCCCACATCTGCGCGTTGCCGTCCTCGTCCGCCTGTTGGACGTGGATGATCGCCGTGTCGGGATTTAGCGCCGGGACCAGCATCACGGGACTGCCGTCGAACGGGGATTCGATCATCCGGTACTTGTTCTCGCCCATGAAGGACTTCACCCTCATGAGGTCGGTGCCCACCATGTCCTTCACCGGAACGAAGGGCATCCCGAGCGCCCCGGCCATGAGCATAAGCGGAAGCGAGAGATTGGTGTATTCCTCGAGCTCGATTTTGTGTGGAATACCTTTCTCAATCGAGCGGCGGTAACAGCGCGCGAGACCGTAGAGGCCAAGCGAAATGAAGGTGGCGATGAAGCGTTTGACGCACCCCGCCCCGATAAGCATGTCGAAATCGTCCGCGGCGTTGCTTCGCGTCACCGTGAGCTCCCGTTTTTTCTGGCGGATGATCTCGTGCACCGCGGCGAAGGGGGGGCGGCATATATACCCCCCTATGAAAAGAAAGTCCCCGTCGTTCACGAAGCGCTGGACCGCTTCGGACGTACTCATCACCTTGCTCATACTCCCTCCGATCTACACAGCGATGATGAAGCCGGGGGCGCGAATGCGCCCCCGGTATCGGTTACAGTTCGAACTCGGTCCGGCTTATGATCTCGTCCTGGGCGATCTCGGAAAGCCCCGTAAATTCCGCGGAATAGCCGCTGACGCGCACCACCAGGTCGCGGTGCTTTTCGGGCTCTTGCTGCGCCTCGCGCAGCGTTTCGCTGTCGAGCATGTTGAACTGGACCTGCACGCCGCCCTTTCCGAAATAGGCCCGGATCAGCGAGGCCAGGTTCTCGTTCGAGATCTTTTTCCCCTGGAAACGCATATTGAGATTTACTCCGTTATATGCTTTCGTAAGCGGGAGCTTCGTTATGGAGTTCATTAGCGCCGTCGGGCCCGATACGGCGTTTCCCGTGGTCGGCGTGATGCCGTTGCCAAGCACGTCTCCCGCGTAGCGCCCGTCGGACGTCGCGCCGGTGAACGCGCCGAAACTTATATGAAAGCCCACGGAGAATATCCCCGGCCAGAACCTTCCTCCGCGGAAGTTCGGATACCCAAAAACGACGTCGCAGTAATGGTCCATCACCCTCGCCGCCATCGCGTCGACATCGTCGTTATCGTTTCCGAACTTGGGCACGCGGTGCAGGAAGTGGGCGCGTTTTTCGTCGACGTCCTGCCAGTCGTCAGAGAGCCATGCGGCCAGGTCGGTTATTGAAAAGCGCTTCTCGTCGAACACCGTCGTCTTTACGGAGTACAGGCTGTCCGCGACGTTCGCGAAGCCCATCATCTGGACCCCGGTCGAGTTATACACCGCGCCGCCGCGCGTGAGGTCCAGCCCCTTCTCGAGGCAGCCGTCGATCATGGCGGAGGCGAATGGCGACGGAACCTTTTCGGCGATGGTGCGGTCGAGGATTTCCATCCCCCGCGTCATCTGTCCTATGAAATGGCGCATCTGCGCGTCATAGGCCTTCCAGACGTCGTCGAACGAGGTAAAGCCCGACGGCTCGCCGGTCTCGATCCCCGTGCGGTACCCGAAGACGTTGTCGATGCCGTTGGAGAGCGCAAGCTCGACGCACTTGATGCCGTTGAACTGCACCGCGAAGGTCGAGCCGAAGCTCTTGCCCTGGGCGTTGGCCTCGAGGCAGCCGACCACGCCGTAATCGCGCGCGTCCTCGACCGAATGCCCCGCGTCGACGAGCGAGCGCACGACCGCCTCGTCGTTGAAGAAGTGCACGAGCACCCCGTCGCGCGCGTACTCGACCGCCCGGTTTAAAAAATCGGCCGGCGGGTTCTTCGACAGGCGCACGCCGAAATTGGGCTGCACCGTGCGTACGTCCGCGTAGGCGTCAAGACCCATGTAACTCAACTCGTTCGTCGCGTCGGCGCCGTCCGGACCCATCCCGCCGACCGTTACGTTCTGCGTGGTCTTGCCCTCGGTGCCCTCGCCGCCCGGAATGAAGGCCTCCTCGAGCACGTTCCAGATTTCGTTGGTCTTGATAAAAAGCAGAGCCATGAGCTCGCGCGCCCCGTCGGGCGTGATGCGTCCCGCCGCGGCATCGGCCCTGTAGTACGGATAGAGCACCTGGTCGATCCTCCCGAGCGAAATGGAGTTCCCACCCGATTCTATCTGCGAGATCAGGTGAATGAAATACACGGACTGCACCGCCTCGTGGAAACTTCCGGCCGGATGTTCGGGCACCCTTTCGCAGACGCGGGCGATCTCCCGAAGCTCGGCCGCGCGCGCGGTATCGCGCTCCTTTTTGGACTGCGCCAACGCGGCGGCGGCATAGCGGCGCGCGAAGGATATTGCCGCGCCGCACGAACGGATCATCGCGTCGTACAACAGGCCCTTCTCGCCTTCACGCTCGGCGGGCGACAGCCGCTCCATCGCGGCCTTGGCGTCCGCGATGACGCCCGAAAGTCCCTTCGCCAGCACCCTCGAATGGTTCATCGTGAAGTGTCCGATACCGTAGGTAATCTCGAGCATCATGGTGAAGATGTACTTGTCCATGTCCGCGGAGACGTCCTCCGGCAGGAGCTCCTCCAGCCGGTTCTCCACGGTCTTCCCCTGCCAGAAGGGAAGGATCTTATCCGCCAGTTCCCTTTTTTCTTCGGCGGTGATGAGCGCGCGCTGCAGCATGCGGACGTCGAAGTTCTCAAGGTCCCCCTCGATCCAGCGGGACTTGTTCTCGGGAAAGAGCGGCGCGCCCTTCAGCTTCGAGGTGCGGCACCCGACGACAATCTCGTCATCCCGGATGATTACGCTGATGTTGTTCAGGATATGCTCCAGCGCGAGGCTCATCCGGGTGAGCGGGTGTTTGTCCCAGTGGAGCTTCATCGACTCGGTGAGATATCGGGCCCGCTCCACGCAGACCTCCTGGTTCGCGTCGATGATCCGCTGTCGGAGGCGCTCCACGCGGGAGGCCCCGACGGCCGCACGGATTGCGTGCTGTGTATTCATACAAGCCTCCTGTTCGTCGATGGTGGTGCGGACGGGCCGGTGGGATCGGTTTTATATGTTCGGCAAAGGGCCAGTCCGTACAGATACAATACGGCGGCAATCACGGAAAAGCCACCTTTTTATACCTTGATGTCCATGTGGTTCACCAGTATCGCGTCGCGCCACGCCCTCGGCAGGTAGTTGTTGAGCCACAGAAAGAAGGTGCTCATGAAATCGACCTGGTTGAAGATGGCGGGCTTTTCCGATTTGACCACCTTGAAGATCCTTTTCGCCGCGGCGTCCGGCGTCGGAGCGGTCTTGATGAGCTCGTCGTCGCGCGCGATGAAACGCCCCGCTCGTTCGCGATAGGGCGAACCCTCGGGCGGAAGCACGTGTATCTTCGCGGCGAAGGTGGTCGACACCTGCGCGGGCTCGATCAGCGCCACGCGTATGCCGAACGGCTCGACCTCGTAGCGGAGCGAGCACATGAGGCCGGTAATGGCGAATTTGCTCGCCGAATAAATCGACTCGAACGGAAACGGAATGCGCCCTACAAGCGACGACATCGCGATGAGTTTCCCCCTGCGCCGCTCCCTCATGGAGGGCAGGAAGGCCTGGAATATGGCCGAGGCGCCGATCACGTTGATTTCGAGGCATTTGAGTGCCTTCTCGAGGTCCGCCTCCTCGAAGGGACTGAAGAAGCCGATGCCCACGTTGGAAAGCACCGTGTCAACGCGGTTGAACCGCTCGAGCACGCGGTTACGAAAACGCAGAATGCCCTTGCGGTCAGTGATGTCCAGCGTTTCGAGATAATGGTCCCCGCCGATCGCGGCGAGTTCCTTTTCGAGCGACGCGATCCCCTTCTTATCTACATCGAACCCGGCGATGCTGTCCCCCGACGCGGCGAGCATCTTCGCCACCTCGCGCCCCATCCCATCGCCCAGCCCCGTGATCACCACTACCTGTTTCATTGCCCGCCCTCCTTTTTATCCACCGCTGTATTTGTTCGGCATGCCGTGCATACCTCCGACGACAGCCCCGCCGAGGCGGGGAGAACGACGATCATCGAGATGCGTTATTTCCTCGCGCGATACCACTCTCCCATCTGCTTCATGGAATCCCGGAAATCGGAATAGGCCATTTTGTAGCCCGCGGCCTTGAGCTTGGTGTTATCGACTACGTAGTCATCGTACAGATAGTTCACCGCGTCGTATTCCAGGTCGGGAATGCTTCCCTTCCGCGCGGCCTTGGCCCCGTCGATCTTCGCCGCTATCTTGACCAGCCACAGTGGAAGGTGAAGTTTCGGCGGCTTCGTTCCGAATGTCTTCGCGGCGAGGACGAGCGCCTCCTCGAGCGACGGGCAGTAGTCCTCGGCGATGTTATACGCCTGCCCCACCGCCGAGTCCAGGTACGACAGATGGTCCACCGCGCCTGCCACGTCCTCCGCGCGGATGTTCGAGAGAAGCTGTCTGCCGCTTCCGGGGATCGCGCTTATATCGGTCGGGCGCGAAAAGGCCTTGCCGGCGCCGTCGTTGCAGCGCGGCCCGTATACCGTGCAGGGGCGCGTGATGATGGCGGGAAGGCCTTCCTTTATCCTTCGCCATATCACGTCCTCGCCGTCGCGCTTGCTGCGGCCGTAGGAATCGGCCGGATCGCGCGGCCCGTCCTCCCTGAACGGCGTCCCCTTGTAATAACCGTAGACGCTGGTGGAGCCCACGTGCACGTAGCGCTTCACGCCGTGCTCGAGCGCCAGGCCGGTGATGCGATCGACCCCCAGGACATTGGTTGGATGCAGTTTTTCGTACGGCGTGGAAAAATTACAGATGGCGCCGAGGTGGAAGATGCGGTCCACCCCGCCCTCGAAGAGCGCCGGCAGTGTTTCCGGCTTTGTCAGGTCGGCGGGAACATATTCCACCCCGAGGCGGTCGAAGAAGGATGTATCCTTGCGGGGACGCGCCGTTGCCCGCACGCGTACTCCCTTTTTCGCAAGGTACTCGACCAGATGACTTCCCATAAAACCGGCCGCGCCGGTGACCAGCGTAATCCCGTTGAATTCCATGCGAACCTCCTCCCGGACTATAGGCGGGGGAAATTACACCTTCTGCAAAAGCGCATCCCCCGACTCTTTCTTTATCTCTTCCCGCGCGCGCCGCAGCCACGCGAGAAACATTTCGTTGAAGTTTACGCCGAGCTCGGCGAGCATGCGCACGTACACGCCCTGCCTGCGCCAGCGGGCCTGGTTTTTTACGCGGCGCTCGAGCTGCTCTTCGTACAGTTTTATCTGCTCGTCGATTATCGAAAGCGAACGCTCCGGATCGCCGAAGCCGAAAAAGGCGAACTTGAGCAAAAAAGGATCGCGAAGCAGCATGGCCCGCTCGGGCGAGTCCATCAGCCAGCGGGCGAATTCCGCGCGACCCTTCTCCGTTATGGAGTAACTCTTCTTATTGGGCCCGCCATCGTCGGAGGGAACGAACCCGCCCATGGAGATGAGCCCCTCGTCCTCGAGGTCGCGGAGGTTCGGGTAAATCTGACCGAAATTGATCGACCACATGTGGCCGAAGTTTTTCTCGATGTGCTCCTTGATACGGTAGCCGTGCATATCCGTGTAATGCAGCAGGCCGAGGATCGCGTATTTGATCGACATTTATTACCTCGATTCCATCACCATAATAGACTAAGTGTAAATCTTGGAGATATCGGCCTCTTCCTGCCGCACCCGGGGGGAAGCCCCGCCACATCCTCCAGATTAAACAACAATCTCACTATATATAATCTATATATATTATATATATAGTGTCAAGTGCTATTTTATTTTTTTTGTAGAAACGGAGTACTTTGCCAGAGGGATTATTTATAAAGAATCTGAGGCTGAACAGAAAGAGTTCGAAATACCGCCTCGAGTCGTGTGGACGAATGCCGCTGCTCCAGGCGGGCAAGCCCCCCTGGAATGCTGAAAGCCGTCTATTCACCTGCGTAAATCGTAGTCACATAGAGCAAAGAATCACCCTGATCCTATGGAAATTGGGAACGTATACAGGTTCCCTTCAGATAATCATTGAAGGCGAGGTTGCCTAACGACCCAAAGGCCGTTTTCGTACTGAACCGCGGTTTCCTTCCTTCTGCGGCGTTCCATGTAAAAGAATAGCACCACGGGTTTATGGGAATTGAGAAACTGAAGCGCTTCTGTTTCTGTAATAATATTAAAGGCCCACCAGACGGCCATTTCGGCCACGTATTCATTTATACTCCCGTCCCAGTAATAGGGTTGCCTGTCTTCATCGTGCGCACGCGCTCCCGACGATGTCGCCGGGACGACTATCTCAATATAATTTGAAGGAGCAAAATCGGCATATCCCTGGTATCGGGTAAAAAGCTCGTACCTCTGCCCGAGCGACTGCCATCCATCCATTCGATTGCCCGTGGTCGACAGGCCGAACGGAGACCTTAGAAGCCCGATCATGCGTGCCTCTTCCTCTTTCTCGAGGACGTACTCGTTTAATCGTTTATCAATCACAGGTCCGCCGCTCATATGCCGCATTGTACATTCCCAAACTTCGCCTTCAAGCATTATTCCAGACACTGATTTTTGACAAATTGCTTTCTCCTTTCCTGGTTAAAGCCATCAATTCGGTGCGGCGCTCGGATGTGCCGGTGGGATTGCAGATTTTTGAAGTGAACCAGGTTAATCCGGCATGGAACGGGTGTATTCACTATTAAGAAAAAGCCCGTCGACATCGACGGGCTTTTTCTTTTTCCTGTTGTAGGCGGTTTCGGGTGTAACCACCCGCGGCGGCGGTGTGTCCAGACGTATCCCGGTTCTGATAGTTTTCAGAAGGCTTTTCTTTTTATTCTTCTTCTTTTTCATAGCTTCCACCGGAACATCATTCTGTCGCTCAAAGATGCTTTCCTGTCAATGATTATTCCTACCGTATCTGTGAACTGCACAGCAAATTATCACTTCTGAAAAGAATCCCCGTCTTATACGTTCCCATGTACGGGTCCGCCTGCTATTGAGCGGGATTATTGCATAATGTTACGGCTTTACGGCAATCGCTTCAATCTCGATAAGGGCGTTTTTCGGTAGGTTTGCGACCTCGTAAGCCGCCCTTGCCGGATAGTCCCCGTTGAATTGCAGGGCGTACACCTCGTTGACAGCGGCGAAATCACCGATATTTTTCAACAAAACCGTAGTTTTCACCACATGTTCGAATCCCAGGCCTGCCTCCTGGAGTATTGCCTTCATGTTTTTAAATACCTGCTCCGCCTGTTCGGCGGCGGTGGCCCCGATCATCTCCATGCTCACCGGATCGAGTGGTATCTGGCCCGAAATAAACAGAAGGTTTCCCGCCAGAACGGCCTGTGAATACGGACCTATCGCCCCGGGTGCTTTATCGCTGGCGATTATCTTTTTCATTGGAACACCTCGCGTATCATTAATGAATTTGTTTCTTGATCGCGCCGTATGATCATTGCCTTTTCTTGCGCGAAAAGAAATTTTCGACATCAAGGGTGTTATCGAAATCGTCGTCGGTGAAATCGGCGTTTCAAAATATACCATTTATCGCTACCTGCGGTAAGCGAAAAACGCACGGTGAAACTTAGGGAAACGGCGTACCGTCCGCCATCTACAGTCTGTCCATGATCCACTGAAGTTTCCCTTTTTTCAGGGTAATTGCCGCCTCGGGGCATATTTCCATGCAGCAGTAACATCTGATACACATGTCATAATCGTAGCGGGGCACCCGCGCTGCACCCTCCGCTTTATCGATCGCTCCCGCCGGGCATATGCTATTACACTGATAGCAAAGGGTGCAACGCTCCGCGGATGGAACGGGCCGTTCCACACAGAGATTTTTGACCGCATTGAATTTGAGCACACCGTCCTGCAGCCTGGACGAAAAGCTCCTCCCGGGGGCCTTGAAATCCCGTACGGTCATGTCTTCCGGTGATTGTCCCGCAATCTCAATGTCTTCCAGATTGCCGGCGCCAAGGCCCCGGGTAACGGCGGAGCTGATGGTCACGATCTTTGACACATCCATGCCGGTGAGATGTGCGACGACTCGGTCAACAGCCACCGCATCGGTGCCCGCAATCACCATATCAAGCCTGCGCGGGGTACCGCCCGGCCCCGGACCTTCTCCTTCCATGCCGACAATCCCGTCGACAAGGTGAATAATCCGCCTGCCGTCACCGAATAGACCCTTTATCGCACCGTAAAAATCGAGTATGAACTCCGGGAACTCTTCCCTGGTCTTCGCCCGCATGTGCCATTGCGATTTCGCCTTCCCCGGTATCGTACCGAAGAGGTTCTTGACCGCACAGGTGAGGCAGGTTATGGCATGAGTTTTTATTTTCGGAAGATTCAACAGCACGTCAGCCTCCAGCAGGGTCTTCGCCACCTCGAAACGTTTGAACTTCCTTCCCGAGTTATTGGCTATTACGGCGACCGATCTATTGTCCCAGACCTCTATCCGCTCTTCCGCTATAATCCTGTCGTATCCTGTTTTAGCGGCGACTTTTTCGAGGCTTTGAAATGCGGGAGACTCCACCAGCACCGGCACCCCTCCGTGGTCTTTCACCATGCGCACCGCGGCGGCGAAGAATGCCGGGTGCGTGACAACGGCCTTTTCCGGAGCGCTCGCATTCAGCATGTTCGGCTTTAGCGCTACTCGCGCACCGCGGAAATCCTCAGCCTTGAAGCCCACATCGTCAAGGGCCCTGATAAATATTTCATTTAATACGCGCTCATCATATTCGGCACAACTGTAAATGGAAACCCTGGTCATCGGCATTATTTCCCCATTCGCGCGGCCTGCAAAACCCTGACCTCTCTGGCTACAAGGTACGGCCGGGTGTCGCCGCCCGGATTGTTGACAAAAAGGGCACGCACCATGACCATGTTTCCGTTTGAAACGCCGGGTACATCCTTTTCGCAGTATATGTCCGCTATTCCTGAAAAAGTATTCGCCCCATCATGCCCCGTCATCAGATTGAAAAGAAGCCTTCCATCCTTCCTGCTAACGTTGGCCGCCCTCCCGGTCCATTCCACGGCGAATCCCCGGTAGAGGTAAGGCCTGCCGGCGACATCTTCAAACGCGATGGCGTCATACGCCCTGTCCTCCACGGTAAGCGTGTATTTACTCAAAAACTCGGCCCGCTCCTTGACCGAAAACGCGGCATTGCTGTTCAGTATTTTATTAATCATAATAAGAGCCTCGTTGTGCCGATTTTTCTTGAGCAGCGCGCGGGCATTGTTGAAATCGGCCACGACCTCTTCGTTGGAGTAGTAGAATACGCGCGCGCGCTCCCTGCGTATCTTATCTATCAGGTCGTGCCGGCTGCCGTCTATCGTCACCATGTCTACAGGTGTCGAGCCGGTAAAATTTCCGACTGTTTTAAAATCGAATAAACCGATCAGCCCGTCTCTGTACAGAAACGCCGTCGAAAAGATTACGAGCAGAGCGATTGAAAACGCGGCGACGACCAGCATTCTCGTCGAAATACGATGTCGGCTCATTCCATTAAAAGCGCCCAGCGCCCTGCGGTTATTTTTCGTCGGGTGTTCGAGCGGAACAAAATCGAGAAGCCGGGCCTTGCGCTGGAATGTGGCAAAATCACCCGCCCGGCGGATGGACGCGATGGCCCGCGCGATATGGCGATCCCCGGGAAAACGCTGCAAGGCATCGATATATCGTGCGAGCGCGGAAACCGTGTTTTCCGCGCTTTTTAAAAAAAGGAAAAGCTCGAGGCGCACGAGCGGGGGATACTGCTGATCGATTGAGCGGAGCTTCCTTAAAACGGGCTCTATTCTGCCGATCGCCCCCGACTGGAGATACTCAACCGCGAGCAGGAATAAAGCATACGGGTCCGAGTGGGAAGCGGCGGTTATTCTTTCGAGAATGAGCACGGCGTCATCATGTCGCCCGGAACTGGCGAGACGGTACGCCTCTTTCAGCAGGGGGTTTTTCGTATTCACTCAATGCCAACGGGTATCAATAGTATATGGGCGAGCGCCCGGCGGCCTTTGTCGGCCACGGTTTATCGCCGCCTGCGGAACAGATCGTTCAGCTCGTCGAGGATGGAAACATTGTCGTCTCTGCTTTTACCGATGATGTACCCGATCAGTACGAACAGGACTATGAGGAGCGTTTTTATGATCCCAATGGTAAACAGCAACACTCCAAACAGAAAACCCGCGAATGCGCCCGCGGCCTTCCCCGGATTCCGCCCGATCCATTCGCCGGCCGCTCCCAGAAAGCTCATTATTGTTTTACCCTCTCTACATATTCGCCGGTGCGGGTGTCCACCTTGATGGTATCGGATTCGTTTACGAACAGCGGGACCTGGATCATGGCTCCAGTCTCGACCTTCACCGGCTTGGTGACATTGGTCGCCGTGTCGCCCTTGACGCCCGGCTCCGCATAAACGACCTTCAGGCTGACGAACGTGGGAGGTTCGATATTGATCGGTTTATCCTCGTAAATCGAGATATCCACCGTGTCCCCTTCCCTGATGTAATCGAGAATATTGCCGACGTATGTCTTGGCGACGGAATCCTGCTCGTAGCTTTCGGTATCCATAAAAACGAGCGAATCGCCCTCATCATAGAGATACTGCATCTTCTTTGTTTCGATTCGAACGTCCTCGACCTTCTCGCCGCCCCTGAATGTCTTGTCGACGATCGAACCCTTCATTATCGAACGCAGTTTTGTACGGACGAAAGCCGCTCCACGGGCCGGTTTAACATGCTGATACTCGACAACCGAATACAGGTTGCCGTCCAGCTTGATGACCATTCCCCTTTTAAAATCGTTGCTCGTGATCATGGAGTACTCCTCACACTATATGAATATCTTTGGATGATTTCGTCAGTATTTCGGAGCCTTCGCCGGTAACAAGCACCACGTCTTCTATCCGAACACCGCCTTTGCCCGGGATATAGATGCCCGGCTCCACCGTTATCACCATATTTTTCCTCAGTTTTGTCCGCCCGCCCGACTTCACCGCCGGTATTTCATGGACTTCCATGCCGACACCATGCCCCAGCGAGTGCCCGAAGGCATCCTCATAGCCGGCCGCCCCGATCGAACTGCGCGCCACCGAATCGAGCGTCCCACAGCTTATTCCCGGCCTTACCGCCTCTATGGCGCGTTCCTGCGCTTCCCTTACGATTCCGTATATTTTGCTCAAATCTTCATCAACGCTATTGATGAAGATGGTTCTTGTCAAGTCTGAATTATAGCCATCATACTCGCATCCCATGTCTATGAGCAGCGCGTCGCCCTTTTCCAACTTTTTTGTCATGGAGGTTAAATAGTGTGGCATTGATGAGCCCGCGCCGGAGGCGACGATGCTGTCAAACGAGGTTTTCCTGCAACCATTTTTCCTGTAAAAGTACTCTATCTCTACCGACAGGTCCCATTCCAGCATGCCCGCTTTCGCCATCGAAAGAATATGCTTAAAGCACCGGTCGGACAGATCGACCGCCGCCCTGATCGTTTCAATTTCTCCCGGCTCCTTTGCCATTCGGAGCTCGTTGACCGGACTGCCCCCTTCCCTCAGGTCAACCTGATGGAGCGCCTTTTTAAGTGCGCAATACTGTGAAAGCGTTGTGGTGTGATCTTCCAGGAAGAGCCTGCCGCGGCGACTTCGCCTGATGATCCCTGAAATGGTCTTTACGGCCGTCCCGCGCATGAGGACGAACTCCATCCCCGAGGGTATAATCGAGCGTGCATATTCTTCATAACGGGAATCTGATATAAAATAATCCCCGTCAGCATCCAGGAGAAGGAGGGCTGAAGAACCAATGAAACCCGTCAGGTAGCGGATATTTACCAGATCCTGTACCAGGAACGGGAATTTATCCTCACGTTCAAACCGCTTTCGCAGAATATCGAGCTTCATCCAGTCGGCCGTTCCTTCCGCATATGATCGAGCAGCGCCAGCAGTCCGGCAATATAAGAATAAGGGCCGAAACCGCAAACCTGCCCCACGCACACCGGGGCGATCATCGAATGCCTGCGAAACTCCTCGCGTGCATGAATATTCGAGAGGTGAACTTCCACCGTCGGCACCCTGACCGCCGATATCGCGTCCCTGATGGCGATCGAGGTATGCGTATACGCTCCGGGATTGATGACGATGCCGTCAAAATCGCGGACCACATGAATGTGATTGATAATTTCACCTTCTATGTTGGACTGGAAAAACTCAACAGAGGCTCCGCCCGGCGCGGCTGCGTTTTCGATTGCGGAATTAATTGCGTCGAGTGTCGCTCCTCCGTATATGCCCACCTCACGGTCCCCAAGCAGATTGAGGTTCGGACCGTTTATGACCGCTATCCTCATTTTGCCCATTTGCAGCCTCCTTTCAGCCAGCTGTCTGAAGCATCTTAACCGCCGCAAGCCGGCAGCAACCGCCCTCTCTGCGGCATGTGACATTGCCTGTCGCCAATGGCGCGGCATGCCTATTTGGAAAAATTGAGATATTCGGCGAGATTCTCGGCCTGCGCCTTCATCACCGCATTTTCGGGGCCCGCCTCTATTTCTTTGAGCAGTTCTTCAGCCCTCGCGCGATTTGCGCCTTCGCTCATCAACAGGGCCAGGTTTATTCTCGCTTTCATGGCGAACGAGTTTTCGGGATCGGATGTATCAATCAACCGCTGGAAATGTCCCGCGGCGATACGTGCGTTTTTGTGGTGATGCAGGCTTATTATCCCCAGGAAAAAAAGCGCCTCCTCGCGGTACTCACTCTCTGTCGCCGCAAGCCTGCCGAAAAAATAACTCGACTTCGTATACTGTTGCTGTTCGAAATATATTTTTCCGGACAGGTAATTCAGCAGCGGATCATTACCCGAATATTTTGTGAGATGTGAAGAGTACACGGCGAAATTTTTTAAATCGCCTTTCAAATAATAATAGAACAGGGCTTCCTTAACGACCGTTTCGCCCGCCGGGTGTCCGAGTATGTTCCGGATGCCCGATCTGGTCATTTCCACGGCTTCTTCGATCTTCCCCGTTCGGAACATCGCGACGATTCGGAGGATCAGCTTCCTGTCGGCGTGCTTTTCGGATTTGATCTCGTCGAGAAGCGTGAGTGCTTCTCCGTATTTCCGATTATTCCCGTGTATCTCCGCCATTTCAATACGGGCGTCATCCCTGAAGGCCGAATCCGGGCAGTCCGCGATCACTTTCGCAAAATAGTCGAAGGCCACATCCTCTTTTCCCTCGGAGATATAATATTTTCCGAGAATATACAGGGACTCTGCATACTGATCCGATCCCTTGTGGAGGAGCGCGGGAACGGCCTGGGCCGTCCAGATGTCGCCCGCTTTCAGCGCGCTTTTAGCCAGTATCAATCGGTCATCGTCTTCAAGATCCCCGGATGATAATGGCAGCAGTGTCTTGTACGACATTTCGAGGTTTTTCTCATTAAAGTACGCGCGCCCAAGGTATAGCGAGAACTGTATCGACGCGTTTTTGTCAAGCTCCGGCATGGTCTCGTCTCCGGCGATCGAGATGATCTCCCGGTAACGTTTAAGGCGGGAAAGAGAATCCACGCGGCCTAAAAGCGCGTCCTGCGCCCTTTCCCTCGCGGGCACCGCCAGGTATTGCCGGTAAAACTGTTCTGCACGGGAGTAGTCACCCGCCACATAGCTCTCCGTGGCCCAGGCGAACATGATCCTGCCGGCGCTGTCGGACTTCGGGTGGGTGTTAACGACAAACTGCAGATACCGCGCGGGATTTCCGCCTTTGAGGGCGAGCGCCTGCGCGAACGCATAGAGGGCTTTTTCCGCTCCCTCCTGCCTGGGATAACCGGACTGTATAAGCTGGGCCGTCTTTTCCGCATTTTTGATGTCCGATGCGCTGATATAGAGTTCAAGAAGCCGTACCAGTGCGTCGTATCTCTTTTCCGCTCCGGTAGTCGAGATGTATCTGTTGAGCAGTTCGACTGCCTGGATGTACTCATTCTTCATCGCGTGCGCGAGCCCGAGATAATAGACCGCCTCGCGAAGGTAGGGGGATGATGGGTTGATTGATTGTATCCTGTTAAATCCGTCGATCGCGGCCACGGGATCGTTACGCTCCAGCGCAACGCGCGCTATTAGGAACTGCACCTGGTCGTTTCCCTCGTTTTCGGGGTATGTATTGATCAGCATGGAAAGAATCCTTTCGGCATCCTCGTAGCGCCTAACATCGACATATACCCTGGCCAGGAGCGACAGGGCGTCGCGCTGTTCCTCCTGATCGGGAAGGGAGACTGCGTCTTCCAGATATGGAATCGCCTCGACCGGGTTTCGCTCAAGGTGTATCCGGCTCAGTACGAGGGCCGCGCGGCTTCGGAGCGCCATCACCTTTGTGGAATTACGCACCTCCTCCAGAAGCTCGGTCCCCTCTTTCTCGTTGTTCTGGCGTATAAAAATGCTGCCGAGTTCATATTTCCCGTGATAGTACCATTCGGAAGATTTGCCGATAAGGAGAAACGATTCCAGGAAGGATTTCGCCGAGTAGGCGTCGCCGAGAGCGATAGACGACATGGCCTTAAAATACTGTGCGTCACAGTATGGCGACTCTCTGAGCATAATTTCGGGGATGCCGTATAAGGCTTTCAGCGCCTCGCGGTGGCGGCCCTTTATCTGGTATATCCTGCCGATGATCATGCGCGCCTGGGCTTCGTGAGTTTTGTCACTCTTCGTCGAGATGAGCGATTCGAGCAGTTCGAGGGCCTTGTCATAATCCTCGTT
This sequence comes from Spirochaetota bacterium, assembly GCA_035477215.1. Taxonomy (NCBI): domain Bacteria; kingdom Pseudomonadati; phylum Spirochaetota; species Spirochaetota bacterium. The sequence continues at coordinate 14,957 of DATIKU010000061.1, forward strand.
GAGGAAGAGGGCCCGCCCGATCCAAACCACCCGCTGGCTGTTCTGCGAAACATTCGTATTGCGGTTGATGGCCTCCTTCCATTCTATCACGGCCTCGTCGTAGCGCGCCTGCATAAAGTAGATCTCCCCTATCCTGTCCAGGGCGGCCACCGTGAGCATTTCGTTCCTGCTTTTCGCGATGAATCGCTTGAATTCCTCGATGGCCCTAATGTAATTTTTAAGGAAGAAGTTCGATTCCGCGATCCAGTAACGCGATTCATGGCAGAGGTCCTGGGCCGTACAGATGAGGAGGAAACGGTTGAATTCGAAAATCGCGTCCTTATATTTTTTCTGGTTGAAGATCGAAAGGGCCAGATAATACCAAGCCCGGTCCCGGTACTCGGCACCGTCCCCCGAATCGATTATCTTCCTGAACAGCAGCTCGGACGATCCGTAATTGCCGGCCTTGAAGGCCTCCGTTCCCTGTTCGTAAAGGGACTGCAAGCCCCTCATCGACGCGTCGGATACGCCTACCGAAAGGGCCAGGACCGTGATGGCGAGTATTGCGCGCAATGGTCTCATTATGAAAGTATGCCTCTCCGGATTCCGTCAAGCGCGTACTGGGAGGAAAACTGTCGAACCCTTTCCCTGTCGCCCGTGATATTTCTTGTAAAGGTTTTAGCCGTCCCGACGGTGGCGATGGCGAAGCAGACCGTACCTACCGGCTTCGCCTCCGTTCCGCCCCCTGGCCCCGCGATACCGGTAACGGCGACGGCCATGTCCGCGGCAAAACGCCGCAAAGCGCCGTGCGCCATTTCGAGCGCGGTCTCCTCGCTCACCGCGCCGTAAGTATCCAGTACCTCCGCCGAAACATCAAGCAAATTACGTTTCGCCTCGTTTGAATAGGCGACGACGCCTCCCTTAAAAACACGCGAGGATCCCGGCACATCGGTGATCCTCTGCGCAATAAGCCCTCCCGTGCAGGATTCCGCGGTCGCCGCGGAAATCCCGCTGGCTTCAAGCAGGCGCACCATATCCTCCTCAATGTTTTTTGAGGAAAGGGCGAGCATTTTATTGCCGAACGTACGCTTAGCCTCCGCGATTATCAAGTCCTTCGGTAACGGGTCCTCGGCGCGGCTGACAAAGCCAACCGTGTTCATCCCCGGGGAGGTAGTGATTCCCCAGTCAATCGAGTCGAAAGGAAGCGCCATCTTCTTTATCTGGTCGTTGACCTCCGCCTCGCGCATAAGTACGACGCGCAGGGTCAATGAGTCGCGACCCGAACCAGGATAAAGCAAGTGCAGGTGGGGCATCACCCTTTTTTCGAACATCGGCCTCAATTCGTGGGGGACGCCCGGCATCGCCACCAGGATTTTTCCTCTATAGTCTATCGCAAAACCCGGCGCCAAGCCTGTTTCGTTCTCGAAGACGATGGAGCCCGCGGGCACCGTCACCATCTTGACGTCGCCGGGAAGCATTTCCCTTCCCATGCTATTAAAAAAGAATTCCACCCGCCGCAGGGCCGGCTCGTTGACAGTGGACTTAACACCGCAATGTGCGCCTACGACTTCCATGGTTCGGTCGTCGTCGGTCGGTCCGAGCCCGCCTGACATGATAACGATGTCCGCCTCGCAGAGCGCCGTGTTTATTGTGCGGCGCAGGTCTTCCACGACATCGCCGACCGCGTGGTGCGAAACCACGGTGAAGGCCGTCGGGAAGAGGCACGCGCTTATAAACGCCGCGTTCGAGTCCTGTACCCTTCCGTATACGAGCTCGCTTCCGGTGGAGATTATCGAAACGCGCTTCATTGCCGCAACCTACATGCGCTCCGGAGCGGAGACACCGAGGAGCCTCAGCCCGTTTTTCATGACGATGCGCACGCAGTCGCACAGCGCCAGGTTCGTGTTGGCCTCGGACCCATCTTCTGAAAGCACACGGTGCTCGGCATAAAACCTGTGATATGCCTGGGCCAGCCGCATGAGAAAGGTCGCGATGCGATGCGGCTCGAACGCGCCGGCCGCGTCAGCTATCTCCTCCGGAAAACGCGCAAGGAGCTTGAGGAGGGCGAGCGCCTCCGGGTTCCTGAGGTGCACGGTGTCTCTTTTGCCGGGGTCATGGCGAAAGCCCCGTTTTTCGGCCTCCCTAAAAATGGAACAAATTCGTGCGTGCGCGTATTGCAGATAAAATACCGGATTTTCCGAGCTCTGCCGCTTTGCCAGGGCGAGGTCGAAGTCGAGATGACTCTCGGTTGATCGCATGGTGAAGAAATAGCGCGCGACATCCCCGCCGATCTCGTCAAGGAGTTCGCTCATCGTGGAGAACCTGCCCAGCCTCTTGGACATCTTAACCATCTCTCCTTCCATTACCAGGTTTACCTGCTGCGCGATGAGCACCCTGAAGGCGCCCTCGGGGCACCCCAGGGCCTTCATGGCCCCGGCCAGCCGGGCGATGTAGCCGTGGTGATCCGGGCCCCAGATGTCGATAATCAGGTCGTAGCCCCGGTCCTTTTTATTCCGGTGATAGGCTATATCCGCCAGCAGGTATGTGGGCCTCCCGTCGTCACGCATAACCACGCGGTCCTTGTCGTCACCGTATTCGGTGGAGCGGAAAACCTTTTTACCCTCCTCCTCGTATATAACGCCCAGTTTCTCGAGTATTCCGAACGTTTCCCCCACGCTGCCGTCCGCATGTAAAAGGCTTTCTTTGAACCAGCGCTTGAAATTAACGTTGAATCTTTCGAGATCGCGCCTCTGCCCGCTCACGTTGTATTCCACGGCCTTGCGCGCCATCAATTCTATGAGCGCGTCCTCGCCGGCGGCCGACCGCACTTCACTTTCAAAATTCCCCCGTATGAACGCCGCTATGTCGCGTATGTATTCGCCATGGTATCCGTCTTCCGGAAATTCCACGCTCTCCCCCTCGAGCTCCCGGTATCTGCACAACACCGATCGCCCGAGCAGTAAAACCTGGTTGCCGTAATCGTTGATATAGAACTCGCGGTCCACGTTCTCTCCGCAGGCCTCGAGCAGATTGGCGAGCGTGTCCCCGACGGCCGCCGCGCGCGCCGATACGATATTCAGCGGGCCCGTCGGATTGGCCGACACAAACTCTATGCTGATGCGCCTCGGGTTTTTCTTTTCCTGCTTTCCATAGCGGTCGCGTTCGGTTAGAATCTCCTCCATTTGACGATAGAGTAATTCCTGGTTAAGGAATATATTAATGAAGCCCGGTTTCGTAACCTCGACCGCGCCGGCGAGTTCGCTGCGTTCGATATACCCTTTCAACACGGCGCCGATTTCGAGGGGCGAGCGCTTCAGCACGCGCGCCGATTCCATCGCTATCGGTGTTGAGTAATCGCCGAACTTTTCCTCCCTTGGGTATTCTATTTTCGGGACGGGCAGATCCCCGGAACCGAGCGCTCCGTCGGCCACGGCCTGTCGAAGCGCGGTTTCGACCACCTCGGCGATCTTATCTTTGACGTTCAAACTCATACCTCTCAAACTGTTGATGAGGATAAAATCTCCCGGTCGCGGAAATATTTTGTCAAGACTTTAATAAAATACTTGAAAAACCCGCTCCATCCGGTGAATCTATGGGATGCCTTCTCTTCATTCCCATCAAGACACGAGGGACATCGTATGAACAACAAGTTCATCCAGGAACACAAAAACCATTTTATCGGCTTCCTATTATCCATCTGCCTGTTCATCGCCCTTGGCTTCGTTTACACCCAGACCCGAATTCTCGACGGCCTCGAGAACGGCGCCGTCAATTTCCGTTTTTTCCTGCGAGACCCCTCGGAGAAAGCGAAAAAACTCCAGGAGGGAGTGCGGATCACGAAAAAAAACCAGCGCTCGCGTGACGACATCATCATCCTCGGCATAGATGAAAACACAATCCGCGAATTTACCGGCCAGAATATACACTGGCCGTTCTCCTGGGACATCCACGCCAAGTTCACCCGCTACGTTGCAACTGGAAACCCCAAGGCCATTTTTTTTGATATCATGTTCCTGGACCATAAAAAACACGAGCAGGAGTTCGCCGACGCGATTCGCGAAGCCGGCAACGTGTTTCTGGATTTTCCCTTCGAAACGGCGGAGGTGGACGTCAAGTATTCGGACACCGACGATCGAATGGCCATACTGAACCGCCTGCGTTTCCCCGTCGACCCGAGCGACAGCAGTTATGAGTGGGCCGAAGAGGCCGTGCCTCCCACTACGAAACTTGCCGGGGCCGCGAAGGGAATCGGTTACGCCAACATCCGCCCGGACGCCGACAGTATAAACCGGAAACTTCCGGTCGTCATCAAACACAAGGGGTTTTATTACCCGTCAATCGACCTCGTTCTCGCCATGCACTATTTCGACATCGGGGCAAAGGACGTGGAAATCATGATGGGCAAGTATGTTAAGCTAAAGAACCTTCCGACCGAAAAAATGAAAAAGCCGAATCCGGAGAGGGAGGTGCGGATCCCGATCGACAGCGAGGGGTTCATGGATATCAACTTCATCGGGGGCCCCGGAAGCTTTCAGAACTACCCCTATTATTATTTCTATAACGACGGAAAAATCACCAACAAGTCGCTCGAGAACAAGATCATTTTCGTGGCCGCGTACTCTGTTACCGGAATTTCGACCGATATACACAAATCCCCGTACGGAGACCTTTTCGGAATCGAGCACCACGCCAACGCGCTCAACACAATCCTCAATCAGGATTTCATCATTAAATTTTCCGAATGGGAGAACGTTCTCATCCTCCTCGTGATCGCGATTATTCTGGGGCTCCTTGCTCCAAAGCTTTCTATACTGATGTCGATTCTGTTCTCCACCGGCTTCGGGCTGGTATACATCGTGGCCGCATACCTGCTCTTCGACACGATGAACCTTCTCTGCGTATTCGCCACTCCCGTCATTCAGATCGGAGGAACCTTTACGCTGATTACCGTTTACCGGGTTATGACCGAGCAGCGCGAGAAAAAATACATCCGCCAGACCTTTTCCAAGTTTGTTTCCAAGTCGGTCGTCGATGAACTGCTCAAACACCCCGACAAGCTGAAGCTCGGCGGAGAGAAAAAGATACTCACCGTGCTCTTCTCCGATATCCGCGGTTTTACCACCATCTCGGAGCGCCTCACCCCCGAGGCCCTTGTCGAACACCTCAACGAGTACCTCCAGGCCATGACCGACATCGTCTTCAAGTACCTCGGTACGCTCGATAAATACGTCGGTGACGAGATTATGGCCTTCTGGGGAGCTCCGATCCCACAGGACGACCACGCCGTTCTCGCGGCCAAAGCCGCGGTCGAAATGATGCACGTACTCGATGGGCTCAACAAAAAATGGGTCACCGAGGGCAAACCCGAGCTCCACATAGGCATAGGACTTAACACCGGCGACATGGTCGTCGGCAACATGGGTTCGGCATCGCGAATGGATTATACGCTTATGGGCGACAACGTAAACCTTGGAGCCCGGCTCGAGGGCACCAACAAGGTGTATGGAACCGGCATAATTATAAGCGAGGTGACATACGAGTACGTAAAGGAGCACATCATTGCCCGCGAGCTCGATCTGATCCAGGTAAAGGGTAAGAAGTTGCCGGTTAAAATTTACGAATTAGTCGATATTATAGAGGGCTAATTCGGCCGAATCCTTTTTGTTCATCACCCGAAGCACCGGCGCGAACAGGCGTCCCGTTATCACCAGCGGGGCGTTTGTCATTTTGCCGGGCGCGTCTTCCGTTCCGATCCCCATATAGGTGAAATTGATCGGTAGGCGCAGGCCATCCTGGGGTCGGAAGGCACCGTATCCGCTTGCGCTCAGTGAATCCCCGCTGAAAACCACATTGCTGAAGTATACGTTTTCCGCCGATTGGTTCGCCGAAAGCGTAACCCTGGTGAAACCGATATCTCCGATTGAAGGCTCATCAAGACCGTTGGCGACAACGAATTTCTTCAGTCGTTTCTGGAACACCGTATCGCTTAAACGCCCGGAATCCATTCCAAGGTTGAACTCGAACTTCCCGTTGTCCAGAAGGTGCGCCTTCCTGGTGCCGCTGAATTCGAATTTGAAATCCGCTCCCAGTGTTCCCGACATAGAGCCTTCCACTCCGAGGCTTCTGCCGATCTCCTCAAGATTGATTCCCGTAATCCTGCCCCACACTGACCCCCCAGGATAATCGCTTTTAAGGTACGCGCGCATTTCAAGACCGTACTCGCCCCCCAACCCGGAAAGTGCGAACTCCTCGAGCCTGAGGTATCCGTCCGCGAGTCGAAACCTGGATTTCAGATTGCTCAGGGCCGCCCTCCCGCCGAAGAGCAGCTTTTCCACGTTGAAATCACATTCGATCGTGTTGTTATTCACGAAAACCCCCAACGGAGTTTTCATGAAAAATATCTGTTCGTATCCCCGGGCCTTGTCTTCAAACGCGTCTGTGTAAAGTTTTTTCAATGCACCGCCGGCCGTCTTTATCGGGTAGAGCGCCTCCATCCTTCTGGAATTAAACGCGAACCCGCTTTCGGAAACAAGCGGCATCCATCCCGCAATATATCCTTCACCTTTCAGCCCAAGGTCCGACCGGCCCTTCCGCGCGTCCACGGAAACCAGGAACGCCCCGTCGGCGATTGTCAGGTGTGCAGCGGGCGCCGAGAGTAGCGTGGTCTTCCTGCCATCGGCCTTCCTCGTTATGGAAAAATCATCAAGTCTCATGACAAGCGACACGTTCGTGGATCGTTTATGCCGGATGTCATATGAAAAGCGGCCCGTGCCTTCTATGGAACCTTGATAAGACACATTTTCCCACGGTATCAGCCATTCCGAAAGTCGCGCGAGATCGATCCTGCAGCGTTCGAGAAGCACATCGAAATATTCCTCTTGATTGCTGCTACAGTATATTCCGCTGGCGTTAATCCTCGACGAATCATCGCCGATATCGATCTTCCGAACGATTATGCGTTTGCCGGCATTCAACACATCGGCGGCAAGTGCGATGTTCAGGTTCTCGTTCGCCACTACACTGCGTGCTCCCTCCTGCCGTTGTTCGACGAGATTCAGGTTGTTCAATTCCGCCGTAGCGTCGATGCTTGCATGCCCGTCCATGACATGCACGGTCGCACCGGCCGACAACCCGCCGAAAACCGCATATGGCGGCGACATCAGTTTCGCGTTGATATGCGATATATCTAAATTCTCCACTGAAAAGCGATGGACGGACGAGTACCCCCGTCCATTACCGGCGCGATAAACCGTCCCCCTGGCCGTTACGCTCCCCCTGCTGATCTCCCTGCTGCCGAAAGGCACCAGAATGCCGTTAAGGTAATAATTCACCGCATCTTTTCTGAAATTCAGCCCAATGGATACTTTTCGACATTCAACTGAAATCCTGCCGCCAACCAGGTATTCAACATACATGATCCTGCCATTGGAGAGGAGCACGCTGAAATCATCCATGTCGACATCGCTGACTTCAGCGAGCGGTTTGCCCGACATGAACAGATCGCGCAGGGTCTCACCGTAACCAAGGTTATATCTTTTTAACAGGGTGATCTGGGGATGGTCGAAACGGATTCCAGTTATGCTGATCTTTTTACTCAACAGCGCAGGAAGGTTAAGGTCGATGGTGACCGATGGACTCCGGATCAGACTTATGTTGTCGTTGAAATCGCTCGAAATCGACACGTCGAGGTTGACTATCCGTACATTGCCGGCAAGCGTCAGCCTGACATCCTCAAACTTTACGGCCTTGCCAAAGTTGTCCTTGAAGAAAACGCTGAGCGAATCTTTCAACAGCCGCTCCGGGGCGACCCATGACAGGTATAATCGCAAGACTATTACCATCGCAAAAAGGGCCGCGGCGGCGGCTCCAATTTTAAACAGTATTGACTTTTTTACGGCTTTCTTTATTATGTTGGGCATGGCATGTTTTCGTGCATTTCTTAAAACAACAATGAGATCGCGTCAAGTACATTAGCCCCGGTGAATTGGTAAATAAGGTCATGCCTGAAAAACGATACATCAAGAAGCTTCTGCAGATATCAGAGAAATTCGATATCGATCGCTATGAAGATCCTGATTTCGTCAGGTCCCACGTTTCCTATGAGGGAATGCCCCGGAAACACGCGACCGACAATAAAAAAATAGTGCTGCTTACCGATCCTTTTTCCGATGAAAACCGTTTTTATGAGTTTCCTATCAGCGCCATCAGCTTTATCGAAGAAATCGGTACGATTGCTTCGGAGGACGGCCGAAGCGCCCAGAAACTGCGCCTCTGGATAAAAAAAGGCACACTTGGGCTCAGGTACACGCCTTTCATCGTCTGAATCGCTTTGGTGTTTGAGGGAGTTTATTCCGATTATTATTTGCATTTTTTGTTGTCTTCGCTATTATTAGCGGAGATGGGCGCTTTCTCAACCTCATCCTGCTCCGGTAAGGGCGATGAGGCGTAGAACACTTCTCTTCGGTTCGGGAAAAGGCATGGCCAAACGCGCGATCGCGACTATTCGGGAAAAGAACATCATCATCAACAACATCATAGAGATGATGCTTGCGCGGAATAATTTTCTAATCTGCGGACATAAAAACCCCGATGAAGACTGCATCGCGAGCATGGTGGCTTTCGCCATTCTGCTTACCAGGTTCGACAAGTTCCCGCAGATATACCTTCCCGGAGCGGTTCCCGGTAATTTACAGTACCTGATAAACATCTGCAAATACAATTCCATACGGATCGTCAGCGGAAGGCTAAGAATAGTGAACAGCGTCGAAGCGATCGTAATCTGCGATACGCCCAAACGTTCCATGCTCGACATCAATCAAAAAATCGTCCGCATGATGAATACAGAGGCAATCGTAAAGATCGAGATCGACCACCACCTCGGAGGCGACAGCGATTATATCGGCATGCCGGCCTACTCCCTGGTGACCGCGGCCTCATCCGCGAGCGAGCTTGTGGGTTACCTCGCCCTTAAGTTGCGCGGCAGGAAAGTGATCCTCAACAGGTACCTGATATCCGACCCGTTCTCCCGCAACTTTGTTCTGGCGATCCTTACCGGCATTCTGGGCGACACACAAAAGGGGCAGTTCCTGAAATCCCGGAGGGAAAAAAAGTTTTACGACATCTTCTCCGGGATGTACAACTCCATCCTCGAACGGATGACCGTGAGAGACACCAATTTCACCAACATGGAGCAGATATTCCGCGAGCTCCAGCATCTGACCGCGCGCGAGGTGGCCTGTTACGAATACATCAACGAACGACGACGCTTTTCCGAGTCAATAGGGTATGTGATTCTGCATGAAGACGATATGGGATACCTTTACCGTGAGTTCGACAATGAAATCATCACCACCGTCACCAAGGCGATAGCCAACACCCTTGCCGAAAAGAGCGGCAGACTCAGTCTTATCTGCTTCGCGGACGGAACCGGAGCCGAAAAACTGGTGCAGTTTCGCATGCGTCGCGGCCATCTTTTCAGGAGCTTTGACCTGAGGGACGTACTGAAGCTGCTCAATATCGCCAACGGCGGTGGCCACGAAGGGGCCATAGGGTTCCGCTTTCCCCGAAAGAGCATCCCCGACGTGGACGCGTACGTCGCGGGGATGATCCCACTCATAGAACAGGCGGTCGAGCGCACACTGAAGGCGTGACGCCGGGCCTCATTTCATTTTTCTTAGCTCATTCAGTTCGAAAAGCGCGAGTTTATTGTCCGCGTCGAGATTGGCGACCTTCTCGAAACATCGTATCGCCTCCGCGCGGTTGTCCCGCTTCTTGTGCGACATCCCCAGCGCGAAATGCGCATTGGCGAAATTCTGATCTATCCTGACCGCCTCCTCGAGCACGTCGATCGAGTTCTGATAGTCCATCATCTGGTAGTACGCGGCTCCCGCGATATAGAAGGCGAATTTGTTTCGCTTGTCGCCGGCTATGTACGACTGGATGCATTCAATCGTTTTTGCGTAGTTATTGACCCTGAAATAATTCTTGGCGAGGTTGTACATAAGTTTTTTGTTTTCCGGATACAACGAAAGCCCTCGCTCCAGGTGTTCTATGGCCTCGTAGTAACGGTTCTCCGTCACCAGCTTCTTCGAGTTCTTGATGATATCAACCGCCGCGTCGCGCGTGAGCTCCACAACTAAAAGGGTAATATCGTCCTCGACCTGCGCGCTGCCGATAAAGCGCTGCACGTCCTCTATGATCGCGCTGGTAAAGTCCTCGAGCGGCAGGTTACGGTTCTTCACGACCATGTTCTGAAGTCGGTCGAGTGAATATTCGCGCCTTTCCGCGTCGATCGCCTCCGGTATACCGTCCGTGTACATGATAAGCCTGTCACCGTATTTCATCTTCGAGGTCTTTTCCTCGTAGGTGTCCCGCGCCTCCTCGATGGCGCCGATGAAGAGGCCATTTGTGTCGAGCAGCTCGGTCGATTCCGCCCCCGCACGGAGCAGGATGGCCTTCTGGTGGCTCGCGTTCGCGTACGTTATGGTGTAGTCCTCGTCAATCGACAGGAAAAAGCAGGTCAGGTAATCCTGGGTTTTGACGTGGTCGATGATGTTCTGGTTCACTTCCTGGAATATACGCCTCGGCGAGTCGTTTTTGTTGCAGGCGTTGCTGAATGATATCTTGGCCATCGTCGTCACAAGCGCCGCCGGAATACCGTGACCCGAAACGTCGGCCATGAGGAGGCCCAGCTTGTTGCCCTTCAACTGATAAACGTCATAAAAGTCTCCCCCGATTTTCTCCATCGCGATATAGCGTATTGAAAATTTAAGCTCGTTCCAGTCGTCTATGCGGCCGGGAAGGATGCCCCGCTGAATGGTACTCGCGATATCGAGCTGTTTCTGGATGAGGTCGTCCCGCTCCTTCAGGTCGGCGAGTGCTCCCTGAAGCTCCGCCGTGCGCTGTTCCACCTTCATCTCGATGTTTTTACGGTACTCCCTGATCTCGCGGGCCATTTCAACGAAACCGAACTCGATCGCCGAGAACTCCTTGTCGAGGGAAAGGACGCGGAATTCCGCGTCGCCTCCGGTCGAGATTTCTCTCGCCACACGGCTCATCTCCCTGAGCACCCGGAGGATGGAGCTGGAGTTGACGGACATGAGAAAAGCCATCGTGATAATGGCAACGAGGAGGTACACGATTACCGCCGTCATGTCCGCCTGGTAATAAAAGCGGCTCTTTTCCATCAGCGCCGCGAAGGTGAGAAGCGCGAGCACCATGAGAATGAGGAAAAACGAGAACTTAACCCTCACTCCGCTCAGTACCCTCGGATAGGTAACAACCCCGCGCGCGAGGAGGGTATTATAACAGGTCGCCCGCTCGTAGCCGGTGATGATCTCGGTGAAAAGATACGTGGACATCCCATACAGTATAAAAACCACGAGTGTCGCAATCCCGATGATCTTGACCATCATCTTGAAAACCGCCGGATCGAAGGTACCGCCGAGATGCATGTCGGCATATAACGCGGCGATTAACAGAATCCCGCTGAGCAGCGCGTAAAACACGGAGCTGAACATATTATGCAGAGAAAGATCGGACACATTCCCGTACAGCCTGCGGAGCTCTTCATCGCCGATTTCGCCATGAAGGATCCCACCGTCAAAGTGCCTGTTGACCATCCTGAGCGATTTAAAAAAAGCCGGAACCCCCATACGCGTCAGCAGACCGAACTGCATATAATGGAGCGCCGTCACCGTCGCGACGACCCAGGGGAACCATTTGATAATGAGGATGTTTATCTGTTCGACCGACGAGAGGAGAAAGGAAGTGCCGAGGAAATAACCGAACACCGCGCCCACCCATCCGCCGAAAACGGTCAGAAAGGCGAGCGCAAAAGTGTAACTGATTTTTCTTGCGAGAAAGTAGAATAATCTCATATCGGCACCTTGTTACACTGGATCACGCGCCCTTTCACAGGGCGACAACCGCGAAAACGCCGAAGTGGTCCGAGGGATGTATTTCCTCGTACGGACGGTCGAAACACACCGAAGCGTCCACGACCGGCCCGGCGCCGAGCGATTCGTTGAGCAGAATGAAGTCTATCCTCTTTCCGGTTGCTTCATTTATACTGTTGAGGTGCTCGTATAAAGAATCAAACCTTTTTTCATTATCGGTTAAATAAAAGCTTTTGATGTTCATATTAATGGCCGGATTCCAGGTGTATCCGGGGAGGCGCGATACGCGCGACCAGACGTCACTGTAACCCTTGTCCGCCATGATCCGCATCTCCGGGCTGCCTATCTCAGCGTTGAAATCGCCCATCACCACCAGGGGCGCCCCGCAGGGAACGAGGGTATCAAGGTATTGGGCCATCGCCGCGGCCTCGCTCATGCGCCACTCATTGTCGGAAGCGAGGGCCTTCTGCGCCTCCGCGTATTGGGCATCGCCATAACTCCACTTCTCATTGAGCCTCTTCAGGGTTGTGCGTGTAGCCCCGTCGCCGGGCGGCGAGGCGTGCCAGTGCGTCACGGCCGCGTAGAGGTCTTTGCCGTTCACCTTCATCCTGCCGACAAGCACCTGGGTGGCGTCCTGCGTGTGAAAGGAAAAAGTATTGCCGATAAACCCGCCGCCCGAAAGCTGCTTTCTGCCCGCGATCGAAAGGCCGAGGTCCTTTTTCGCGAGGATAGCATCTCCCTCACGGAGATTCCACGGTAACCCCACCCTGCCGATATGCAGGCCGGAAACGCCCACGTGATAGATATAATCGTAATCGATTTCCTTCGCCAGTCGCTGGATGTAGTCCGGAAGGAAGTTGGCCTCGTTGATTCCAATGATATCCGGATCGAGGCGCCGTATTTCCGCAAGAAGGCCCTGAAAACGCGTCTCACGACGCTCAGGAGTCTCGTATTCCCCCATGATAAGCGTTCCCTTGTAGTCCAGGCCCGACCATATATTGATGCTCATGAGCCTTAGATTTTCCCGCACGGCTCCGGTCTCGTTTTGCTTCCGGCCGCAACCGATCGCCGTCATTACGACGACCAGAAAGATGAACAACGATATGGAACGTTTACCCATTCCGACTTCCTCCGAATGCGTAATTTATCCACGTTTGTGGATAAGTTTGTTGATAACTGTAGCATTTTTACACATAGCAAACAACGCTAATGTTGTTCTAATTCCCTTCAGAATCGATATCGAGCAGCGCCGGAGACTTGACACAGCGGAATCCAGCCGCCGCGTCGCTATTGAGATTCGGAATACCCCCTATCTGACGCCTGGTAGTACGTACCGCTTCGCGCCCTGAATACCATGCCCCGCCTCTGATCACTTTGAACCTCGTCCCGAATCGCTGATTGGCATACCGGCTCCCCGGATAGGCCCTGTAAAAGTCGGCCGTCCATTCGGGCGCGTTTCCTGCCATATTGACGGCGCCATATGAAGAATCACCGATTCCCCCGAACGATATAACGGGCAGAAGGCCCCTGGAAAAAGATCCCTTAATGTCTCCTCCCGATTTCGGGTCCTCCCAGAATTCCATCGTGTTCGCCCGTCCCGCTTCGAAGTCCGGCCCCCATGGGTATGGCAGCGAACCGGATCGGGCGGTTGCCTTCACACCGCCCGAGTCGTACACCGCCGGACCGCGCGCCGCTTTTTCCCATTCCATCTCGGTGGGAAGCCGCTTGTTCGCCCATCGCGCGTATGCCGCCGCTTCCATCCAGGTAACGAGTACAGGCATCTGCATCAGCCTTTCCTCGGGAAGCCCCCCCTTCCATGAGCGCGGCGGACCTGTCCTCGCGTCGCGCACATATGCCAAATAATCCGCGTTGGAGACTTCATATTTGTCGATGAAGTAATCTCCCAGTTCAAGAACGCGTTCGGGTGCCTCGTCCCTGTCACCGGTATCGCTGCCGAATACGAATTTGCCGGCGGGGACGAGCACCATTTTGCGGCCATCGATGGGCGATACGATCTCGTTTTTATAGACGAGGATCTCCCTCTTCTGCGGCTCGGAGTAATCCCGCAGCTTTCTTTCAGCTTCGCTTCGCAGGCCTATCTCGATACCGGCACGCATGAGCGCCTCGTCCACAGCTTTTTCGAGCATATAGTATGCACTTACCCGGTAAACACGGTTTTTCCCGACGGGTATTTCATCAAAAGAAATCACCGAGATATTGCCGATAACCCGCTCGCCCTCTATGATAAAATACGAGCCGGCCGCGGGCTTCTCATCAAAGCGCAATGTCAATAGACCGTCCTTCCGTTTGGACTCGATGCGGGCCAGTATATCGTAGTTCCGTGCCGACAGCACCCCGGCCACCGCGACGACGAGAGCCAGCACAGAAAGTATCGGAAGAATTCTGCGCGTCATTTTCCCCTTCATCGATTGATGTGCTCTCCAACTCCCATGCCTAATCTCCATGAGGCGGGCGGCGCCTCACCTATCTCTGAAAAATCTCCCTGTCAGGCCATCTCAGACAAGTCAGCCTGCCTCCGAACACGGCGCCTGTATCCAGCCCTATTATATTGCGCCGCTCGTCGAAATAGGGCCTTGACATTACCCCGGCGAAATGAACCGCGGCCGTATGGCCGAAGATGACCGTTTTGGGCCAGCGTTTATCCGCATGATAGAATTCCTCGCGGATCCAGAGCATATCCTCTTCGGATTGCAGGTCCATTGTGGTTATTTTCGGATTAAGGCCCGCGTGAACCGCAATAAAATTGTCGGTTTCGTGGTAAAGGACCAGGGATTGAAAAAACTCCATGTGTCGGGAGGGGATGCTGAAGGAGCCGAACGCGCGCCGGTAGCTCTCTATGGTGCGCCTGCCGCCGTTTTGAAAATAGATGCCGTCAGTGTCCCCACCGGACAGGTACGCGAGCAGCATGAACTCGTGGTTTCCCTTTAAAAATACGGTCGGATGCAGCCTCGAGAGCCCTATGAGAAATTCAACGGTCTTATATGAGTCGCCGCCCCGGTCGATATAGTCTCCGAGGAAAAGTAGGGTGTCGTCCTTCCGTATGGTTTCGCGCAGCCGCCCGTACAGGGACTCAAGCCTGGAATACATGCCGTGCAGGTCGCCGAAGATATAGTACATCGCAGGCCCGATACCCCCGTCAATCGGTTGTTGTGGCGGAAACCTCTCCATACAATATGTTGATTGCCGCGTTCCCGTCCACAAGATTTTCGGCGCGCACGAGGCCGAAAACCAGGTCCCCCCACCGCGCCGCGAAGACGTACCCTCGGTCCGGCCGGGGCTTGAACGAAACCTGCCGCGCACCGGCGCTCGAGAGCACGAATCCGCCGCCACCCTGCCCCTGAAGACCCGCAAAATCCCGTATCGCCGAGGATTTCGATGAACGCCGGGAATAATACACGTCGTATTCTATACCGTTTATCGACCTTGTTCGCACGAACAGCCCCCCTTTCAGCGGGATATCGGACGGCGCCCGGGAGTAATATACCAGTCCTTCCCTTTGATTACCGACGCCGAAAAGGTTTGCCCAATCGGGCAGGTCGGATTTTACCGGCGGTATATTCTCGAGTATGATCCGCGCAAACGCGACAAGATCGCCCCCGGCGTCGTTCTCGTCGGCGACAAGGGCGATGAAATGAAGTCCCTGGCGAAGCAGAAGCCCGTTCCGGATTACCGCGATGTCATCGCACATGACAGACGGCGCGGGCATCCTCATTGCTTTCCCGACCCTTCGGCCGAAGATGCCGAACGCGTCGACCGGAGTGCGCATCCGGTATACCTCGATCGTTACCCGGCCACGCGTTTCTCCGATCGGGCGGTAGGACGAGGTCGCGAGGCTTTCACCGCCGTATTCCCGAAAGAGCGCCGATTCATCGTCGACCCGGAGGGCGATATTGGTATTGTCGTAGCGTCGCGGAGGGGCCGCGATTTTCCAACCGGGCAGGTCGGACTCCCGCGGAAGCAAATGGAGGACATCCGGATCGCGTTCCATCAGCGCCGCGCACCCCGAAAGTGCGCCGAGCATGACGACCGCCGCAAAACATCGGGCGGCGAACGTCAATCTATGTCCGGTGGCGGGCGCTTTCATCATCCTGAATTGGATTTATCGCATATCCGGTTAATTATTTTTTGACGGAACGCGGATCGATCGCGTCCTGGAAACCCTCGCCTACGAGGTTGTATGCTGTGATCGTGATGAATATCGCGAACCCTGGGACGAGGGTGAGCCACCAGGCGAAATCCATGAAGTCGCGCGACTGCGACAGTATATCACCCCAGCTCGGGGTCGGGGGCTGTACGCCGAAACCGAGAAACGAAAGCGACGATTCGATCAGGATGGTCGAGGCTATACCGAAGGTGGCCGAAACCAGCACCGGGGCGAGTGCGTTGGGCAGCATATGCCGGAATATGATGGCGCGGTCGCGCGCTCCCAGCGCGCGGGATGCCTGTACGAATTCCATCTCGCGTAGTTTCAAAAATTCGCCGCGCACGATGCGCGCGATTCCGGTCCACCCAGTAATACCGATGACGAGCATCACGTTTACCAGGCTGGGGCCTACAAGCGCGAGTATGGTAAGAATGAGGAAAAAGGTCGGGAAGCAGATGATGATTTCGATAAAACGCGAAATGACCATGTCCACCACGCCGCCGTAATAGCCGGCGATCGCGCCGATGATGATGCCCATCGTCACATATATGAAGACCGCGATAAAACCCACCAGGATCGATATGCGCGTTCCGTGTATCATCCGCGCGGCGAGATCGCGGCCCTGCTCGTCGGTCCCCAGCATGTGCCGCGCGCTCGGAGGCATTACGATGGCGTCGAGATCGTACTCCGAGCTGGTATAGGGCACCGGCGGCATGAGGACGAGGGTTTTGCCGGCCTCGTCCCGGAAATTTTTTCCGGCGAGTTCCGGGTAGTCGAACAGGATTGGGAAATACAGTCTGCCGTCGGCCGAGTATATGTAGGGTTTGTCGTTGGCGAGTAGCGGCGCGAAGAGCGCCACGGCGAAGAGCGCGAGCACCACGACCAGGCCCGCGAGCGCGAACCGGTTGCGCCGGAATTCGCGCCAGGCGATCGCCCAGTATCCGCGTGCCGCCTTCACTGCCGCGCCTCCAGCCTTATACGCGGATCGACCACCGCGTAGAGGATGTCGGCGATCAGTATACCGATAAGCGTCAGCACCGCCGATATCGAAGCGATGGCCATGATGACGGGTATGTCGCGCGCGAGGATCGCCTCGAACGCAAGCATTCCCATGCCGGGGATCGAGAAGATCGATTCAACGATGACGCTTCCCCCGAGAAGGCCGGGAAGAATAGACGCCATGAGCGTAACGAGCGGCACGAGCGAATTGCGAAACGCATGCACCAGCACCACGCGCTTTTCGGTAAGTCCCTTGGCCCGGGCGGTCATGATGTACTGCTGGTTGACGACGTCGAGCATGGTCGAGCGCGTATAGCGCGAGAGGAAGGCGAAACCGCCGTAGGTGAGGGTAACCACCGGCAGCACAAGGTGCCAGGCGATGTTCACCATCCTGTCGAAAAACGAAAAGTCCTCGGCCCAGTCCGAGATGATTCCCCCAAGCGGAAAGAGGTTCAGGTAATCGCCGCCCGAAAGGACCATGAGCAACAAGAGCCCCACCCAGAACGATGGAAGTGAATAAAGGACAAAAAGGACCAGGCTCGAGACTCTGTCGTAGAGCGAGTCTTTTTTCAGCGCTGAAACGATCCCGCCGGGAATGGAAATGATATACACGATGATCATACTGATGATGTTGAGGGAGAGCGTAATGGGCAGGGCCTCGCCTATCCGCTCCGCCACCGGCCTGCCGTCCTTTCGCGAGACGCCGAAATCCAGCACCACGAGTTTTTTAAACCAGTCCCAGTATCCGACGATCACCGGTTTATCGAGCCCGTAGAGCTTTTTTTCCTGCTCGATGATCTCAGTGCCGATGGCCCCGGCCTTCAGCTCTCCCTGGAGGCCGGCGCGCAGGGTCGTGTAGTCGCCCGGCGCCAGGCGGATCATGGCGTAGGTGATGAGGCTGATGCCGATGAAGGTCGGCACGAGCAGGAGAAGGCGCCTGACAAGATATTTAATCATCGATCGCCGCCACCTTCCATTCAAGATAATTAAGGCCCCTCAGGTGGACCTTTACGTCGTTGAAACGGCGGCTGACCACCACCTGCGCGGGCAGGCAATAAAGAAAGGTATAGGGCTGCTCCTCGTGGAGTATGCGGTGAAAGCGGTGGTACATTTTTATACGCCTGTTTTCATCGAACTCCTTGCGCAACCGTATGATGATATCATCGGCCTCGGCGTTTTTAAACGAGCAGAAGTTGGAGCCCCCGACAACCTGCGTCGAATGCCAGAGCTGATAGGGGTCGTCCTCCCACGAGAGCGACCAGGCCAGGGTGACCGCGTCGAAATCACGCTGATGGAGCTTCTGCACGAAGACGGCCCACTCGTAGCGGTTGATGTCCATCGTTATGCCGGCTTTTGACAGGTCCTCCTTCATGATGGTCCCCAATCGCTCGGCGAACTTGCTTCCCGACGGCATCGTAAAGGTAAACGTAAACTTTTTCCCGCCTTTATCCAGTATTCCGTCACCGTTGGTGTCGCGCCAGCCGGCCTCGGCAAGGAGCTCCCGCGCCCTGGCTGGATCGAAGGGCCAGGGCTTTATGCTTTTATCGTAGCCCTTGCTGTGGATATACGACGAGCCGGTCACGATCTCGCCGATGCCGAAGAGCAGCTTGTCGAGGATCGCTTCTCGATTAACCAGATGCGTCATGGCAAGGCGCACCCGCCGGTCGGCGAAAAGGGGCCGGGCCGCATTCCAGCCGATGTAATTATACGCGGGAAGATAATACTGGAGCTTGTAAAAGCCCTCGTTGAATTTCTTCGAGTTCGTCTGACGCACCCATTGGATGGCTCGCACGGACATCACGTCCATCTCGCCTTTTTTCACCATCTGCAGGGCGATGTTCGGCTCGGCGACTATCCGGTACACGATACGATGCAGGTCCGGCGCCTTTCCCTTGTACCGCTCGTTTCGAACCAGGACGATGCGTTTGCCCGTGTCCCAGCGTTCGAATCGGAACGGCCCCGTACCGACCGGAAACCGGTTGTTTTTGTGCGTGTTGAAGTCCGTACCGTTATCGAACACATGTTTGGGCACGATAGGGATCGTACCGCAGATTTCGAGCGCCCGGAAGTACTGCGTAGAATAGCGGAACTCGACCGTATAGCGGTCGATCTTTCGGACCTCCCGTACGTCGATGTAATATACCTTCAGCGGCGCACAGGCCACTTTCGGATCCTTGATCGTTTTAAACGAGTAGACGATGTCGTCGGCGGTCAATTCAACGCCATCGCTCCACTGTATCCCCTTTTTAATCCTGAACCGGTACCGCAGCCTGTCGCCGGATATCGACCACGATTCGGCCAGCCGGGGGATGAGCTCCGCCGTGTCGTAGTCGCGGTCCAGCAGCGTTTCATAGATATGCTGATTAATGGACGAGGCCACCGCCTCGGTCGAGGTGATGGGGTTGAGATGCCCCGGCTCGGACCCCAGATGGATGTAGAGCGCGCGCGGGTCGCGGACGGATGAAAAATCTCCGCATGCCGTCAGGGCATGGAGCGCGACACAGAGCGCAATACACCGGGCACCGAACACCAGTATATTCAGAATCCTCATTATAGCGCCGCCGGAAGGTAGCCCATGGTCCGTGCACTCTACGGCCCCCTGTTTCAGTAAATCAAGTCTTTTTCCTTAACGCCCCGAATGACCCGGGCAGGCGCGTGATTAACTGTATTTTGCGGCAATATTTCCGTATCTTTACCGGTATTGTATATTCGTTCAACACGAAGCCTTTCGCTTGACAAAAACAGGGTGAATATCCATATTCGAACATAGATACGGGAAGGAAATATGGTCTCACGAAAGATAAAAATAGACCTCGAGTACCTCAGGCCCGATAACAGCTTTATTTATCCGCTGTATTCGAAAACCGGCGAGATGGTGCTCGAGGCCAGGGCCGTGCTTACCGCCGAAAAGATAGCATACATTTCCGAAAAATACGGCCATAAGCTATATTACACCGATACCGGTGAGCGCGCGGTCATTCCCGCCTACCGCATGAAAATCGCCTACAACAAGTCGCGCGAGATCATGGAAGAGATCATGAACACCGAGAAGCTCTCGCGCACCTCGCTCCGCGATGCCGAGAAAGTCGTCGAGGAAATCGTCAACGACCTGAACACCGCCGACGTGGAGGCCGTGGAGCTGTTAAAGGACCTGAAATCCCACGATGAATACCTGTACAATCATTCCGTCAATGTGGGGGTTCTCGCCGCGCTCTTCGCGAAAAAGCGGGGCAATTTCTCGCTCGAAGAGATCAAATACATCACCCTCGGCTCGTACCTGCACGACATCGGCTCCACCAGGATCGACAAGCAGCTGCTCAACAAGGAGGGAAAGCTCAACATCACCGAAGTACAGAAGATGAAGCGCCACCCGCAGCTTGGATACGAGATTTTAAAGAACATCGAGCGGGTGAGCCCGATAGTGTTACAATCCGTTCTTTTTCATCATGAGAAATTCAATAACCGTGGATATTACGGGCTGCCGTATGAAAACCTTCCCGACTTTCCCAAGATCGTGTCGATTTGCGACATCTACGACGCGCTCACCTCGAAGCGACCGTTCAGGGAAGCCGTATCGGTCGAATACGCCCTCAAGGCGATCGTAAACACCATCGATGTGCATTTCGATTATGAAATAATCAGCGACTTTATAAACAGGATAGCCCCGATACTCAATCACTCCCAAAGCTTCTATACTAAAAACGATTTCTGCGAGCTCAACACGCAAGAGCTGGCAATGGTCCGCGAGCTTGGAGTGAAAGACTACCTGAAACCGAAGGTTACGGTCTTTTGTAAGTTCGTCAGGGAAGGAAACAGGCTGGCCGTCAACTTCTACCAGAAACCGATACAGGTGGACCTGGACAAGGACGCACAGCGAAAGCTCGCGAAGATCATCAGCAACGAGACCCAGATCGCGGCCATCAAGAAAAAGCTTGAAGAGCGCGACTTCTTTTAACCCCCGGGCCCCCCGGATATCGGCCGAATCGACCGGTCGCGGTTCCAGGCCTCAAGGCCGAAAAGCCCATTTTCGATCCGTACGGCCTCTTCCTCCTCCCGTCCATTGAGGCCTCCTTCCCCGAAGACGCATCCAAGCCTGTCCGCGAACGCGCGTGCAAGTCGCCCGGCGAGTTCGGACGCGAATCCCGTCGCCAGCACCCGTTCCCCAAGCAGCCGGCGAAGCGATGTCACACGGCCTTCAGGCGCGGCAGACGGGCCG
Source organism: Spirochaetota bacterium (assembly GCA_035477215.1). Classification (NCBI taxonomy): domain Bacteria; kingdom Pseudomonadati; phylum Spirochaetota; species Spirochaetota bacterium. The sequence continues at coordinate 36,213 of DATIKU010000061.1, forward strand.
TCCGGGGACTTTTCCTTCGCCACGTTTAAAATGCGGAACATCCGTTCGGTGTCGACATCAATGAGCAGCGTTCCATGCTGGAGCAGGACCCCTTCCCTTCTGGTCTGGGCGCTGCCCGACACCTTGGCCCCTTCCACCAGAACATCGTTGACCGGGGCGAATTCCGCCTTCAGTCCGAGCCCCTGCAGGGCATCAACGATCGGCGCGCAGAGCAGCCCGTATGATTCTCGGATGGATTGCGCGGCCGTGCGGTGCGAAAGCGGTATAAAGACGCTGTAGGTAAGCTCGTGCTCGTGGAGTACGGCCCCTCCGCCGGTAACGCGCCGTATGACGGCCACGCCCTCCCGGCTGCACTCCGCCTCGCGCACCTCCTCCTCGATCCTCTGGAAGTAGCCGATCGTAACGGCGGGCGTATCCCACGAGTACAATCGGAGCGTCGGCGGACACGCGCGACGGGCAAGCGAATGAAGGATGGCGAGGTCGACCGCCATGTTGTACGCGCCCCGCCGTGGAATATCGATGATAAGCCGCCATGTCTCCATTATGGCTGTTTCTCCGCATCGCAGCCCGAAGCGGCCTCGACCGTTCCACGCGCGATGCTCTCTATTGACAGGCCGATAAGTTGAATGCCCCCGGAATCTACCGCCTCCCGCAGACGGTCCCGTACCGTGTTCAATTCCGGGCGCACTCCGCGCAGCGCCTCCTCGATCCTGAGCACCGCTTCTTCCGGATGCACGAAAAAGTCGCCGGTGAGCCGCACGCCTTGCACCAGGCCGTCCGCCATGTCGATCGAAACCCGAAGGAGCTTTTCCCCCGGCGCTTTAATGACCGCGGTATGCATCGTCACCGCTTCGAAAGCTCGCCCGCGTGATAGGAGCTTCGCACCATCGGGCCCGCGAGCACCCGGGCAAAGCCCATCGATTCGGCACGCAGGCGGATCGACTCGAACTCCGCGGGAGTGTAATACTTCGCGACGGGGTGGTTTTCCTTTCGGGAGCGGAGGTACTGCCCTACGGTCAGGATGGAGCAGCCCGCATGGCGAAGGTCCTCCATCGTCGAGCTGAGATCATCGATCGATTCTCCGAGCCCCGCCATAAGGCCCGACTTCACCGGTATGCCGGATAGGACTGCGCGCGAAATAAGCCCGAGCGACAGTCCGTAATCCCCCTGCGGGCGAAGGGCCGGAAAAAGCGGGCCGACGGTTTCCATGTTGTGATTGATTACGTAAGGACCGGCACCGACGACGCGTTCGAGCGACCGCTCCATGCTCGCGCGGAAATCGGGCACGAGCACCTCGACACGGCACGATGGGGAGATATCCCGTATGGCCGAGACGGTTTCGGCAAAAATGGCGGCGCCGCCGTCCGGCAGGTCGTCGCGCGTAACCGAGGTGACGACCGCGTATTCGAGGCCGAGCTCGGCGACGGCGCGCGCCACGCGGCCTGGCTCGTCCGGGTCTACCGGCGTGGGCCTTCCGTGCCGTACCGCGCAATAGCGGCAGTTCCGCGTGCACACATCACCCATAATCAGGAACGTCGCTGTCCCGCTGCAGAAACAATCGCCGATGTTGGGACAGCGCGCCTCCAGGCATACGGTGTGAAGGCCCTCGCGTTCTATGACGCCCTTTACCCGCACGTAGTCGGTGCCGCCGGGTATCTCCAGGTTGATCCAGCGGGGGATGCGCGCGCCTATCCCTCCCATTTAAGCACCGGTTTGCGCGCCGCGAGCACCGCATCGACCCTCCGCACAGGCGTTGAGTGCGGTGCGCTTTTAACGGTTTCGGGATCGCTCTCCGCCTCGCGCTTAATTTCGATCATCGCGGCGGCGAAGGACTCCAATGTCTCACGGTTCTCCGTTTCGGTCGGTTCAATCATGATCGCACCGGGGATGAGGAGCGGGAAATAAACCGTGGGCGCGTGGAATCCGTAATCGAGAATTCTCTTGGCGATATCGTTGGTGGTGACGCCGTTGGGCATGTCTTTATCGTTGAGGACGAACTCGTGCTTGCATATTCGGTCGATCGGGAGGTTGTATTCCCTTCTCAGCAGGGAGAGCAGATAGTTGGCGTTGAGTACGGCGGTCTCTCCGGCGTCGCGGATGCCATCGGGTCCCAGCATTCTGATGTACGCATACGCACGGAGCGCCACCAGAAAATTCCCATGGAACGAGTGAATGCGGCCGATGGAATCGGGCCGGTTTTGCTCGAGGTAAAAGCCGTCATCGCCCTTTAACACAACGGGGACCGGCAGGAAGGGCTCGAGTTCGTCGCTCACTCCCAGTGGGCCCGAGCCCGGGCCGCCGCCGCCGTGCGGCGTCGAAAATGTCTTGTGTAAATTGATATGCATTAGGTCGAAGCCCATGTCGCGCACCTTCGCCACGCCGAGTATCGCGTTGAGGTTCGCGCCGTCGCAATAAAAAAGCGCACCCTTCCCGTGCAGCACACTGGCGATTTCAACGATGTTGCGGTCGAAAAGACCGAGCGTATTGGGACTGGTGAGCATCATTGCGGCCACGTCTTCATCGACCATCGATGAAAGCCTCTGCATGTCGACATCGCCTTCGGGGGTCGACGGCACCTCCCGCACATCGAAGCCGCACATGGCCACTGATGCGGGGTTGGTGCCGTGCGCTGAATCGGGGATGAGGATAACGCTGCGCTTTTCGCCTTTCTTCTCAAAATATTTTTTTGCCACCATCAGCCCGGCAAGCTCGCCGTGCGCGCCGGCCGCGGGAGCGAACGAGAAGCGCCGCATCCCGGTTATGGTTGCAAGATACTCCGACAGATCGTACAGCACCTCGAGCGCCCCCTGGGCGAGGGCCGGCGATGAAAGTGGATGGAGCGAAGTGAAGCCGGAGAGCGAGGCGACGCGTTCGTTGACCTTGGGATTGTATTTCATGGTGCAGCTTCCCAGCGGATACATTCCCGTATCCACACCGAAGTTCATCCGGGAAAGGGCCGTGTAATGCCGCACGATGTCGACCTCGCCCACTTCGACAAGGTCCACGCCGTCGTTACACAGAGCCGCGGGGATGGGGTCGGTTTCCTCGAGCTGCCACGACGGCATGGCATAGGCGCTTCTTCCGCATCTGCTCTTTTCAAAAATAACCGGCATGTCTCCACCTCTTCATCATAATTCCAAAAATCATTATTCCTTTTGTTCCCGCACGTCGGATGGCCCTGAATACGGGTTTACCGGGCGCACCGCTTCACCGCTTCAGCGAAGGCGTCTATTTCCGCGGGGCTCGTCATCTCCGTACAGCAGACGAGGACGCAGTCTGCGTATTCCCCGTAATAATCCCCCAGGTGTACTCCGGGAATAAAACCTTCTTCCTCCAGTCGCTTCATCACGACCGGGGCTTTTTTTATCCCTACCGCGAACTCGTTGAAATAGGGTCTGTCGAATACGGCTGTAAATCCCTTCGATGCCAGCAGGGATTTGCAACGCGCCGCAAGCCGGTGGTTGAGTTCCGCAAGCGGTCGAATGGCGTTGCCCAGCGCGGAAAGGTAGATTACCGCTCGAAGGGCGCAAAGCCCCTGGTTGGTGCAGATGTTCGACGTGGCCTTCTCGCGGCGTATGTGCTGCTCGCGCGTCTGGAGCGTCAGCGCGTACGCGTCCTTGCCGTCTGAATCGACCGTTTTTCCGACAAGGCGGCCGGGCATGCGGCGCATGAACTCGCCCTTTGCCGCCAGGAACCCGAGCGCCGGCCCGCCGTATCCCACGGGATTACCGAAAGACTGCGCTTCACCGCAGAGGATGTCCACGCCGAGCTTTCCAGGCGCGGCGATCAGGCCAAGGCTGTGGGGCTCGGTCACCACCACGATGCTGTGCGCCTTCGCGACATGGGCGGCCCCGGTTATCGCCGCGACGTCCTCTATACAGCCGAAGAAATTGGGGTTCTGGGTGACCACCGCGGCCGTGGCAGAGTTCAGCGCCCCGGCGAGTGCGGATGTATCCATCACCCCGTTCGCAGATGGCAGTATGCGCAGTTCGAGCCCGTTCGCTCCGCAGTAGGTTTCAAGCACCGCGCGATAATGAGGATGCAGCGTGTCGCCGGCGACCACCGATTTTTTCCCCGAAGCGTGCATCGACATGAGCACCGCCTCGGCGAGCGCCGTCGCGCCGTCGTACATGCTCGCGTTGGCGACGTCCATGCCCGTGAGCCTGCAGACGAAGGTCTGAAACTCGAAAATGGCGGTGAGGGTGCCCTGGCTCACCTCGGCCTGGTAGGGCGTATACGCGGTGTAAAACTCCGACCGCGAGGCGAGCGCGTCAACCACCGCGGGCATGTAATGAACATAGGCCCCGGCCCCGGCAAAGCAGCGTCCCGGGCGGTTTTTTGCGGCCAGTTCCTCCATAAGACGCATGGTCTCGATCTCGGATAGCGCGGATGGAAGGTCGAGATCCTTCCCCAGACGCATGGCCTCGGGTATATCCGTGAAGAGGTCGTCGACGGCGCGCACGCCGATTGATTTCAGCATTACATAACGGTCGTCCTCGGGGCTGCACGTATATTTCATATCACTTCTCCGGTTCTATGTGGGCGGCGTAGGCGTCGGCGTTCATCAGGCTGTCGAGCTCGCCCGGGGATTTTACCTCTATCTTGAATATCCAGCCCTCGCCGTAAGGGTCGCCGTTGAGAAGTTCAGGTGAATTTTCGAGCGCCTGGTTGACGCCGGCGATTCTTCCCGAAAGCGGCGAATACACGTTCGATACCGCCTTTACGGATTCGACCACTCCCACCTGCTCCCCCTGCGCCACCTCCATTCCGGTTTCGGGCAGTTCGACGAAGACGATGTCGGTAAGCATCTCCTGTGCGTGGTCAGTGATGCCGCAGGTGGCGTTGAACTCGTCGTCCATGCGTATCCACTCGCTGTCTTTCGTGTACTTAAGATCTTCCGGTATATTACTCATGTATTCCTCCGATGTGTTTCTCCGGACCTGGCCGGAAATGGATACCTGACTTCATGCAAATCATGGGATTATCGGGTTTGCCCCCGCGCCCGGCGGGATGAAGCCCGTCGTATTGCCCGGTTATGAAGCAACTTAACTACTTTCGATCTTGTGCGATGTTTGAGAACATTTTATTCAGCCGTTGAAGGCGTAGAACGGTCGTTTTACCACCCTCGCCGGGACCGGATTGTCCCGTACCACGAGCGAAAACCAGTCGCCGATCCCGAGCGAGCCGGCCCGTACCAGGGCCATACCGATCCCTTTTTTGAACGTGGGAGAAAAACCGCCGCTGGTGCTTATCCCGATCCCGACACCGTCTTTGATTACCTTGCAGTGTTCACGCGGCACACCCCTGCCCTCGAGTTCGAAACAGATAAGAGCGCGCGGCGCACCATTTTCCTTCTGCCCGGCAAGGACACCGCGGCCGATATAGTCGTCCGCGCTCGTTACAAGCCATCCGAGGCCCGCTTCGACCGGCGTGATGGTATCGGACAACTCGTGACCGTAAAGCGAATAAGCGGCCTCCAGACGCAGCGTATCGCGCGCGCCAAGGCCGACGGGCCTTATTCCATACGCCTCTCCCGCGCCGAGGATGTCTCTCCACAGGGGAACCGCCAAATCGTTCGGAACGAAGAGCTCGTAGCCGTTTTCGCCGGTATAGCCGGTGCGCGAAACCATCATCCGAACGCCTTTGTAATCGGTATGAAAGAACTGAAAGCGGCCCATGCTTCCAGCCCGCTCATCACCGACGACCTTTTTCAGAATATCACCCGAGGCGGGCCCCTGCAAGTCAATTTTGGACGTTTCGGCCGAAACGTCGATTATTTCAGTGTCACCGGTCGCGTGAGTGCGCATCCAGTCGAGGTCCCCGTCGAGCGTCGCTGCGTTTACCACGATATAGTATTCAGTTTCAGAAACCATAAAAATGAAGATATCATCGACCACTCCGCCGTTGTCGCGGCACAGGCAGCTGTACATCGACGTCCCAGGAGCGAGTTTGCTCAACCTCGTCGGGATCAGACGGCGGAGAAAACTTTCCGCCCCCGTTCCCTTCACGATCACCTCTCCCATATGTGAGACGTCGAACAGGCCCGCCTTCGTTCTTGTTGCGTTGTGTTCCTCTATTATCGACGAGTACATTACCGGAAGCTCCCATCCCGCGAAATCGACCATGCGTCCCTTGAGGGCCAGGTGTTCCCCGTGGAGCGCCGTTCTTTGTATCATCGGGCAATCCTCCTTAATGCGAATTCAACCGCCCTGTTGAGGGGATCGATCACCTTGCTCACCGCGGGGCAGTACGCGAGCTCGACCCTCCAGAAATCGGCCGGCATTACCCCTGCATCAAGCGCCATGCTCACGAGGTTGATGCGTCCGGCCGCTCCATTTTCGGCCACCGCCTGAGCCCCTAAAAACCTCCCCGAGTCCCTGTCACATATCACCTTGAGTGAAATCTCGGTATTGCCGGGGAAATACTCCGGAAGTATACCGGTGCGGATTTTCCCCTCGACCGGGGTATAGCCGGCGCCCTTCGCGGCCTCGGTGGTATATCCGGTGCCGGCCACCTCCAGCTTGCCGACTTTCGTTACGAACGTGGCGGCCGTTCCCCGATAGGCGACATCGCCCCCCGACGCGTTGATGCCCGCGACAACGCCCTGGCGATAGGCGCAGGTTGCGAGCTTGACCGGCACCCTCGCGCCGTCGATCACCGACCAGGCCGCAATACAGTCTCCCGCCGCGAACACGCCGGGGACCGAGGTTCGCATCCGTTCATCCACGGTGATGCCGAGCGGTTCGAAGGCGATTCCGGAACCGGCTGCCAGGTCCGTGTCCGCGCGGAACCCGGCCGCGAGGATGCCGATCTCGGCCTCATATGCTTTTTCTCCGCTCGTTACACCGGCGAACCCGGCGTCCGAAAGAATGCCGTCGACCGACGCCCCGGCGTTCATCACGACACCGTGTAACTCCATATGTTCCCGTACCGGCACGGACATGTCCGGGTCGAGGATGCCCGGAAGCACCTGCGGTTTCATCTCAAATAGATATATTGTTTTAAGATGTTTGCGGAGCGCGATCGCCGCCTCGAGGCCGATCGCCCCGGCCCCGATAACAACCCCCCGAACCGCCGAATCGAGTCGATCCTTTATCTTCTTTAAATCATCCACGGTCGCAAGTGGATAGAGCCCGTTGTAGAGCGCCCGCTCCATTCCCGCTATCGCCGGTATCGCGGGAACGCTCCCCGTGGCGATGATAGCGGCATCGAACGCAATGGCGCGCTCTCCGTCGCCGGCGTGCATTGTTATTGTCCGTGAATCGGCGTCGATTCTCACCGCCTCTCCGGCAAGTTTTTTGACTCCCATTTTGGAAAGAAGGATATCCTGTTCGAGGCCCGCGGCGGGAACATGTCCCCCGAGGGAATAGGGGATGCCGCAGGGGTGCATCAGGTCGGTCAACTTTGGATCTATTACGGTAATCCGCGATTTCGGCGCCGTGCGTCTGATGCTCATCAGCGCCGCGTATCCGGCGCTTCCCAGTCCGATGATAACAATATGGTTCATACAGGCCCCCGCCATCTCACCTGTTTTCGGGTATAAAACAAGCGATACCCCCCGATCCGCGGGATATCATTTTCCCGGAAATAAAAAAAGGAAGACGGTCGTGAAACGCGTCTTCCTCCTGTCGTTCAACCTGGGATATTATCCCCCCGGGGAGGATTTATAGCCTTCGGTGCCCGTTATTGCCGGGACTCTCCAGGATGTATACAGACCGCAGTCCTTTTGCCTGAGAGTTTCATCCTTAAACGTTACGGACTTGCCCCTTCGGCGCCCCTTTAGCGACAGGAGTCTCTCGTGCGAACCCTGTTGAGCATAGCCGTCGCTCTCCCATCAATGTCAAGAAAAAATTGGGCATGAAGCCATATCCGGCCGGCAAACGGCTGCGGTCTTTGTCGTTCCATCCTGTTTTTTACGTTTCAGGACGGCAGGAACATGAAGACAAAGAGGCCCACAACAGAGAGCAGGGCAAAAACTATAAGCGATATGCTGAACTTGTCACTTTTCCGCTTCATGCGGCTTGACTGCACCGCAAGCCCGGTGACGCAGAGAATGAACTGCGCCGCCATGAGGGCGATCGCCCAGCCCGTAAGAGCCCCGCCGCCGGCCCTGACGGCGCCATACATCTGCCCGCCACCGGAAGGCCCGGAAATCGACACAATTATGAATGCCACAAGAAACACCCCCCATGAAATGACCACCATGCCGTTTATCGCCTTAACCACACCGTCCGCGCCCTGCCTGCGTATTTTTTTTATTTCCTCAGCCATTGGACACCTCCGCGCTACAATAGTACACACTTCATCGGTCTTTTCCAAGAGGTAAATTCCATTGTCAGTTACATAAGCGCCGAATATTTTGTCACCTCCCGCTGTTCGGGGGCCATGCCCAATTTGTATGTATTACGACAGGCCGTTTCCAATTTATACTTGCAAACGCCGGGGTCGGGTAGTATAGCCTGAACCGTCATGGGACCGCTTAAAAAGATCATAACTTTCATCACGGCATGCCTCCTCGTTTTTTATTTCGTGCCTTTGATCGTCGAGGGGCTCAAGCCGACCACCGACCGGCTGCGCGCCGGCATGACGGAGCTCAATACCGTCCCGGTACTCAATTATACCATGAACTACCGCACTCGCGGCAGGGGGCCGGCCGTCATATTGGTCCACGGCTTCAGCCAGTCCACCCTGATCTGGGAAAGCAACATCAACGCGCTCGCGCGCGCCGGATACCGCGTCTATGCCATCGATCTTTTCGGACACGGCATGAGTGACAAGCCTTATGGAATCCGTTATTCTCTCGACCTGTACGCCCTGCAGATCCGCGAATTCATGAACGTTCTCGGAATACGTCGTGCTCACCTCGCGGGCCACTCGATGGGAGGGGCGGTCGCACTGAAGTTCTCCTGCCTGTATCCTTCGATGACCGGGAACCTCGTGCTGATCGGAAGCGCCGGTCTTCACCATGAACGAAACGGAAACCTCGTCTTCCGCCTTATGCGCTACCCGCTCCTTGGTGAATTCCTCATCCTCTTTAATTTCAAGCCCGTTGTCCGGATGGTCAACAGCGCCATCAACACCAACGGCCTGATCGCGGTGAGCGATGATTACATCAACCGCTATATTATGCCGTCGAGCACCCGCGGGTATAACTACGCTTTTTTAAGAATACTGCGGAATTTCAGCACCCCCCCCTGGGAGGTGGAGGACTGCATAGCGGGCGTTAAAAGACCGGCGTTCATCCTTCATGGAACCGACGACCGGCTGGTCCCGGCGTCGTCGGGGAGAAGAATGCACGCACTGCTTCCCGGTTCGAAGCTGGTAATGGTCTCGAAGGGGCCGCACGCTCTCATGGAAACCCACGCCGGGCTGGTCAACAGGGAGATTATCGAATTTTTACGAACACGGCGGTAACATTTTTACCGGATATCTCCACCAACTACTCGTATTCTCGGCCGGTACGGAGACCCGACAAAGAAAATCGCCGGTGACACAGGATACAATAGACATGTTTCTTTACTCGAAAATTTTGTATATTTTACCCCGCCGCCAAAGGCGGAGTGGTAAAATATAATCAAAGAACCAAATTAAGAAACAAGTCTGATCATAGTAATCACGGGAAGTGGTGCAACGGTTCTTGCAAACGGGACGGGAATCCCGTTATCCGGTGTTTGGTTCGGTCGAACCAAACACCATCAGGAGGAGGACATAATGAAACCGATAGAACTTAAAAAGGGCGTTTACTGGGTGGGTGGAATCGACTGGGACCTCAGAAACTTCCACGGATATCTCACCCAGCGCGGCTCGACCTATAACGCGTACCTGATCATTGACGATAAGATTACGCTGATCGACACGGTTAAACACTACCTCTACGAAGAAATGCTCGCGCGCATTTCGGCGGTGGTCGATCCTGCGAAGATCGATTATATCATATGCAACCACGTGGAGATGGACCACTCCGGTTCCATCCCGCTCATCACGAAAACAGCGAAAAATGCCAAGGTGCTTGCCTCTCCGGCCGGCGAGAAAGGGCTCAGGCATCATTACAGGGAAGAGCTCAATATCCGCGCGGTAAAGGCCGGCGAGACGATACTACTCGGCAAACGCAGCCTCCAGTTCCTGCTGACCCCCATGGTCCACTGGCCGGACAACATGATCGCCTACTGCCCTGAGGAAAAGATACTCTTTTCAAACGATGCCTTCGGCCAGCATATAGCGACCTCGGAGCGGTTCGATGATGAATACCATGCGGACGTCATCATCGAGGAGGCCAAAAAGTATTACGCAAACATTGTCCTGCCCTATTCGGCACAGGTTAAAAAAGCGCTCGACGCCGCGGCCACGCTCGACATCGGCGTGATCGCCCCCAGCCACGGCATCATCTGGAGGAGCGCCATTCCCAACATCCTCCGGCACTACAAAGCGTGGTCGGAGAACACCGTCGAGAATAAGGCACTGGTCATATACGACACGATGTGGAATTCGACCAGGAAAATCGCGTACGCGATACGGGAGGCTTTTGAGAACAGAGGCGTTCACACGGCGATGTACGATCTGAAATTCAACCACATCTCGGATATCATGACCGATGTATTGACGGCAAGATACATCTGCGTGGGTTCTCCTACCCTCAACAACAACATGCTTCCCGGTGTCGCGGCTTTTCTAACGTATTTAAAGGGCCTCGCCCCGAGGGATCGCACGGGCCTGGCCTTCGGATCGTTTGGCTGGGGCGGGCAGAGCATCGAGCTCGTCCACAGGGAACTCGAGGGATGCGGCTTCAAAATGCTCGAAAAAATAAGGGTACAGTACATTCCCGACGACGACACGCTTTCAGGGATTGCCGGAAAACTCGAGTCGGCGTTGTAATCGCATTATCGGACCCGCCCGAATATGGGTTTTCAGGTCTGGCGACAGGCGGAATATTTTTCTTGATTTCATGCCGCCCTTTGCATAGTATCAATTGAGTGTTTGGCGGAGTCTGAGCCTCGAGGCGGGCGACAGGAGACAGGTGATGAAATTTTTAGTGAAAGATATGTCCTGCCATCACTGTGTCGGGCGAATCAACGATGCGCTTTACCGCCTTGACGGTGTAGACGGTGTGAAGATCGATCTGGAGCATAAACTCGTTGAAGTCAGCGGCCGGGCGAGCGTCGACGCCGTTATCGACGTCATTAAAGGCGCCGGATACACCGCAGAAACTGAGTAATCAGGCCGCGGACCGGGCGTTTCATTTTTCTGTTGAAAATTTTATTAAGTTATACCAATTACCTGGGGAGGATTTTATGAAAAAGTACGTATGCACGGTGTGCGGCTATATTTATGATCCCGCCATCGGTGATCCCGACAATGGCGTTAAACCCGGCACCGCTTTCGAAGACGTCCCAGCCGACTGGGTATGCCCCGTTTGCGGAGTTGAAAAGGATTCGTTCGAGGCGGAGAAGTAATACGGCTCAATCGGGAGGTATACAATGGATGTTGTTCTTCTTTCCCGCATTCAGTTCGCCGTTGCGGCGGGCTTTCATTTTATCTTCCCGCCGCTGACATTCGGGATAACGCTTGTCATCCTCGTTCTCGAAACCCTGTATCTTAAATCGGATCAGGAAATCTTCAAGACGATATCTTCGTTCCTTATCAAAATCCTGGGGCTAATATTCGTTTTGGGCGTCGCGACGGGCATAGTTCTCGAATTCTCTTTCGGAACCAACTGGTCACAGTATTCGCGCTTTGTGGGGGATATTTTCGGCGCCCCACTCGCCGCCGAGGGTATACTGGCGTTTTTCCTTGAATCGGTGTTTCTTGGATTGCTCCTGTTCGGCCGCAACCGCGTATCGCGGAAGTTTTACTGGTTTTCGGCCTTCCTGGTCTTTTTCGGCGCGCTCCTGTCGGGTTTCTGGATAATCATCGCCAATTCCTGGATGCAGACCCCGGCCGGCTATGCTATAGAAGGCGGCCGCGCGGTGCTGACGGACTTTTACGCCGCCGTGTTCAATCCATCTACAGTCATAAGGTTCCTGCACACCATGCTCGCCGGCTGGATTACCGGCTCGCTTTTCCTCGCGGGACTTGCGGCCTGGTACCTGCTCAACAGGCGTCATGAGGCCATCTCCAAAATACTAATGAAGATATCGCTGACTATCTTTATCTTCTCGGCGCTGGCCCAGTTCGTATCCGGTCACTCGAGCTCGGTCCAGGTGGCTAAAACACAGCCGGAAAAAATGGCGGCCTTTGAAGCGCTCTGGAACACGATGGAAGGGGCGCCCCTCTCCCTCTTCGGAATCCCCATCGAGAGCGAGCAGAAAACATACCTTGAGGTTTCGGTCCCGAAGCTGTTGAGCCTGCTGATTTATTCCGACCCGGACGCCAGGGTGCTTGGACTCAACGAATTCAAGCCCGACGAGAGACCGCCAGTATTCCTTCCGTACCTGTCCTATCATGTGATGATCGCACTCGGCGCGCTGTTCGCCCTCCTGGCGGCCGTCGGCGCGGTGATGCTCGTTCGCGGCACCGCGTATACCGCCAGATGGTTCCTTGTCGCTCTCATCGCCGCGATCCCGCTGCCGCATCTTGCCAACCAGTTCGGCTGGATCGCCGCGGAGGTCGGCCGCCAGCCCTGGGTCGTGTACCGAGTGCTTAAAACTGCCGACGCGGTTTCCGTCGTCGTGCCAGCCTGGCAGGTGCTCTTTTCTCTGATCATGTTCTCGCTTATCTATATGCTTCTTTTCGTGGTGTTCATCATGATACTCCTTAAAATCGTGAAGAAGGGACCCGGCGCGACATCCGAAGGATACTGACCTGCACGGGAATTACAAAGGAGAAATCACCATGGAAACAATGGCATTCTTACAGACGTCCTGGTTTGTGATCATTGGGATTCTACTGACCGGCTACGCGATCCTTGACGGTTTCGACCTGGGAACGGGCGCCCTGCTCCCCTTTCTTGCCAGGGATGACGACGAGAAGCTCATGGTCTTCAACTCAATCTGGCCCTTCTGGGACGGGAACGAAGTCTGGCTGATCACCGGGGGGGCGGTCCTTTTTGCCGCGTTTCCGCATGCATACGCGACGGTTTTCAGCGGTTTTTACCTGGCTTTCATGTTTATCCTTTTCGCACTCATCTTTCGTGCTGTTTCCATCGAATTCTGGTACTACGATGAGAAGCGCCGGGGCCTGTGGAGCGCGGCCTTCGTTGTGGGCAGTCTGCTTCCCTCGCTCCTCTTTGGTGTCGCTCTCGGCAATGTGATAGTCGGCATCCCGCTCGCCGAATCGATGGAGTTTACCGGTAATTTTTTTACGCTCCTGCGTCCCTACCCGCTTGCGCTCGGCCTGCTCGGCCTTTCCGCCATATTGATGCAGGGGGTTACATTTATCACCATGAAGACTGACGGCGCGGTCCAGAAACGCGCCCGCGAACTCTTCGGCAAAATATGGGCCATCTTCGCCGCCGCGCTGGCCCTGTCGTTCATCGCCACCATTATCTACATGCCCGAAAGCCTCGCGAGCCCGTATGTATGGATATCAGCGACCGTGGTAATCGCCGCGTGGCTCCTCTGCAGGCGTTTTGCCTCGACGGGGAAGATGGGGGCGTCATTCGCAATGTCATCGCTCAGTTTCGCGGGACTGTGGGGTATCGTTGGCGTAACCCATTTCCCAAACCTGGTAAAGGCGACCGGCGACGCCGCGCTCAGCATCACCATATACAACGCCTCCTCGGGGGAGAAGACTCTTACGGTCATGTTGTGGATAGCGCTTATCGGCATGCCGATTGTCATCCTGTATACCGCCTTTGTTTACAGGGTGTTCAGGGGGAAAGTGATGACGGCAAAATAGGCCTACCGTGTTACTTTGGCGGGATTGTATTCTTTATATTGAAAAGGAGGAAATATGGTTAAAGAAAGGCTGGAAGTCTATAAATGCGATGTATGCGGAAATATCGTGGAGGTTCTTCATGTGGGCGGCGGCGAACTGGTATGCTGCGGTCAACCGATGAAGCTGCTCTCCGAAAACACCACCGACGCCTCGAAGGAGAAGCACGTTCCGGAGATTGAAAGGACCTCCGACGGCCTCAAGGTAAAGGTTGGAAGCGCACCGCACCCGATGGAAGATAAACACTGGATAATGTGGGTTCAGCTTATCGCCGACGGAAAGAGCTACCGGCAGTTCCTCAATCCCGGCGACGCTCCAGAGGCCGTGTTCAAGGTCTCCGCGGACAAACCGGTCGCGCGGGAATACTGCAATCTGCACGGGCTCTGGAAGGCTTAGAACGGTATCGGGTCAGTATATTTTACGCACGAATCCGGCGAGAGGCTTCGGCGCATTCACCGTTTCTATCAACGTATATATTAAACTGGGAGGATCAATGAAAAGCGTTAAGGGAACAAAAACCGAGAAAAATCTCCTCGCTTCTTTCGCCGGCGAATCGCAGGCGCGGAACAGATACACCTATTTCGCGTCGGTGGCGAAGAAAGAAGGGTACGAACAGATGGCCGCCATATTCCTCGAGACGGCCGAAAACGAGAAGGAGCACGCCAAACGATTTTTCAAGTTTCTCGAGGGCGGCGAAGTCGAAATCACCGCGTCGTATCCCGCCGGTGTGATCGGCACCACGGCCGAGAACCTCAAAAATGCCGCCGCGGGCGAGAACATGGAGCACACCAAACTTTATCCGGAGGCGGCGAAGATCGCCGAAGAGGAGGGATTCAAGGAAATCGCGTTTGTATTCCGCAAGATCGCCGAAGTCGAGCTTCACCACGAGATTCGGTATCTCAATCTTCTTAAAAACCTCAAGGAAGGGAAGGTTTTCAAAAAAGACACCGAGGAGAAATGGATATGCCGCAACTGCGGATACATTCACGAGGGCAACGCGGCCCCCGAGAAATGCCCCACGTGCGATCATCCCAGGGCGTATTTCGAGCTGCTCTGCGACCATTTTTAGGAGTTGCCGTCATCCGCGATGTAAAAAGGCCGCCCCGTCGGGCGGCCTTTCCTCAGGCCTCGACGAAGGTTCGCATCATTCTTTCCACGCTCGCGGCGAGCGCATTCAGGTTATAGCCACCCTCCAGAAGCGCGACCACCCGGTTTTTCGCGTGCCGCGCGGCGACCCCCATGAGCACCGTGGTGAATTCGCCGAACATGCCGGTTGAAATGTCCATTCCCGCCAGCGGATCATTGCGGTGGGCGTCAAAACCGGCGGATATCAAAATGAATTCCGGTTGAAAAGCCTCGAGCGCAGGTATGAGGCGGTTCCTGAAGGCGGCGCGATACTCCTCGTCGCCGCTGCCGGCGTCCATGGGAATATTAAGCGTGAAGTCGACGCCGGCGTCCCTCCCCTTTTCCACGCCGGAACCGGTCCCCGGATAATAGGGAAACTGGTGGAGGCTCGCATAAAACACCGTGTGATCCTTTTCGAACGTGTGTTGTGTTCCGTTGCCGTGGTGCACGTCCCAGTCCACTATGGCCACCCGTTTCAGACTGTGCTCTTTTTGAATATAGCGCGCCGCTATCGCGATATTGTTGAAGATGCAGAATCCCGCCGCGTAATCCCTCTCGGCATGGTGGCCGGGCGGCCTCAGGGCGCAAAACCCGTACTCGGCCCTCCCTTCCATGACCGCGTCGCATATGGCGAGCGCGCCTCCCGCCGCATAGAGCGCGACCTCGTACGAACGCGGGCAGACCGAGGTGTCCATCGAGTCGAAATATTCTTCACCGCTCTCGATTTCCTCACGCGCCCGCCTGATATACGCCAGATCGTGAACAAGCTCTATGTGCCTGATATCGGCCTTCCTCGGCCTGACGCGCACCAGATCCCCGTAATACGGCCGCGACTGAAGCATGGTGTCGATCGCTATCAGCCGCTCGGCGCTCTCGGGATGCCCCCACTCGGTCTGGTGTTCCAGGTATATCGACTCGAAAAGGTACGCAGTCCTGCCCATTGAATACCTCCGTAAACAAACATCCCCCTGCTTTTTACAGGGGGATGTGGGTTGTCCGAATCTCGCCGCACGCGCTCCCTTTAAACCTCGACCTCGGCCGTCACGTTCTTCTCGACCTCGTCGCCGTTGTGCCTTGTCACCTTGAGGTTCAGTACCGCCCTGCCGCCCGAAACGTCGAGCACCTCTCCGGCGACGGTGATGGTGTCCTCGATATGCACCGGGGTCGCGAACCTGCACCGGAGTTTCTTGAGTTTGCCGGGATCGCCGGTCCAGTCGGTCACGCTCTTGGCGACGAAACCGAGCGCACAAAGACCGTGAAGGATGACGCCGCCCAGCCCGACCATCTTGCCGAACTCCGGATCGATGTGTATGGGATTGAAATCCCCCGAGGCGCCCGCGTAATAGATGGCGCGATACTTGTCGACGACCTCCTGCGCCTGGAACGTCGCCCCCTTTGTTATTTTATCCGCCATGGCTATTTCCTTACCACGAAAGTGTAGATTCCCCTGCAGACGTTGCGACCATGCTGGTTTTTGCTGAGCGCCTCAATTGTCAGAACGTCCAGCTTCTCCTTGTTGACGATATCCGTTATTTTCGCGGTGCTGGTGATGGTGTCCCTGTCCTTCACCACCTCGAAGAACTCGAATTCCTGTTCGCCGTGGACCAGCATCATGAGATTGAGGTTCAACTCGTTGTCGAAGAAAATCGGTTCCATGAGCGCCCCGCCGAAAACAACGCAGAAGGTCGGCGGCGCTATTATACGGCCATACTTGGATTTCTTCGCAAATGCCTCGTCTACAAAGTGAGGATCCGGGTTCTTAATGGCCTTTGCGTATTCCCGTATCTTCTCCTTGCACACGTCGTAGGAGATTTCCGGCCATGTCTTCCCGATGAATTTTGTATCGATCGCCATTGCCCCTCCTCTATTTCTTGAAGCGCGCCAGAATACTTTTCGCTATCAGCACGCGCTGTATTTCAGAAGTACCTTCGCCAATTTCGCCGAGTTTGGCGTCGCGATACAGGCGCTCGACGGCGAAGTCCTTGATGTAGCCGTATCCGCCGAACACCTGTACCGCCATGCTCGCTATCTGCGTGGCCGATTCGCTCGCGAAAAGCTTTGCGCACGACGCCAATACCGCCGACTCCGGGTCCTTCACTTCCTTGGCCCACGAGGCCCGGTAGATGAGCAGACGCGAGATGTCGGTCATGATCATCATGTCCGCGAGCTTGAACGAAATTTCCTGGTAGCGGTTGATCGGCTTGCCGAACGCTTTGCGCTCCTTGGAGTATTTGTTGGCCTCGTCCATACAGGCCACGGCGATCCCCAGCGAGACCGTCGCCATGCCGATCCTGCCGAATTCCAGGGTCTGCATGGCCTGTATGAATCCATGCCCTACGTTACCGAGCACGGCGCTCTCCGGCACCCTGCAATCCTCGAGAACCAGCTCGGAAGTAGGAGAGCCCCTGAATCCCAGTTTGTCAAACGCTTTCCCCACCGAGAATCCCGGGGCGTCCTTTTCGACCAGGAACGCCGTAACGCCCGCACCCGGCCCGGCGGCCTTGTCGTTATATGCCATGATCAGTGAGACGTCGGCAATCGGGCCGTTGGTGATGAAGGTCTTGGTGCCGTTGAGGACCCACTCCGGGCCCTTCTTGACCGCGGAGGTGCGTATCGCAGCGGCGTCGGAACCGGCTTCCGGTTCGGTGAGCCCGAAGCATCCCACAAGGTCTCCCTTAATGATCCCGGGCAGGTATTTCTGTTTCTGTTCGGCGTTTCCGAAAAGCCTGAGCGGTATTCCGAATAGCCCGTAGCTCGCTCCGCACGACAGGAAGGTCGAAGCGCATGCCCTGGCCACCTCTTCGCCCGCGATCGCCTGGCTTATCAGGTCGTTCGAGGTGCCGCCGTACTGCTCCTCGTGCGGCATTCCGAGAAAGCCTATGGAGGCGAGTTTCTTCATGTTCTCCTTAATAAGCGAGTGCACCTCCTGCTCGCTCGCCCGATCCAGTATCGAGGCGCGGGGCGCGATCTCCTTCTGGCAGAAATTGGCGAAGTTTTCTTTTATCGCCTTCTGTTCATCGGTCATTGTATAATCCATATCGATGTTCTCCTTATTACATTTCGCTGTTCGTTTCGAGCCGCTTAAAAGCTCATGAGGCGCGAGATGATGAAACGCTGAATCTCAGAAGTCCCCCCGCCGATCTGGGCGAGCTTTGCGTCCCTGAGCATCTTTTCGATCGGGTAATCGTGTATGTAGCCGTAACCGCCGAATATCTGCACGGCCTCCGACGCGGCCTTCATCCCCCAGTCACCCATGAAGGCCTTGGCTATTGACGTGTGCATGTGATTGAGCGGCTGACCGGAATCCTTGTCGAACGCCACGCGGTAGACCGCCATCCTCGACGCTTCCAGAATGACTTTGATATCCGCCAGCTTGTGCTGTATGGCCTGGAAACTCTTGATCGGTTTGCCGAACTGGACGCGGTCCGTGGCGTACTGCCCGCACTGCTCAAGCGCAAACATAAGGCCGCCGACGAAAGGCGCCAGGAGTGCGCTCCGGTCCCACGAAAGCGTTTCGTGCGTATAGGCGAAACCCATGCCGATTTCGCCAAGCACGTTCTCTTCGGGCACCTCGCAGTCTTCAAGGAAGACCTCGGAGGTAGCAGAAGCGCGCACACCCATCTTGTGGAAGGGCTTGCCGGTTGAGAATCCCTTGAAGTTCTTTTCAACGATGAACGCGGTGATTCCCTGGTGCTGTTTGGCCTTGTCCACAGTGGCATACACTACGCAGATATCACACACCGGCGCGTTGGTGATAAACGTCTTGCTCCCGTTGAGCGCCCAGCGGTCGCCCTTTTTCACGGCCGTCGTCTGGATGGATCCGGCGTCCGACCCGGCGCCGGGCTCGGTAAGCCCCATGCAGCCGATCCACTCGCCCGAGGCGAGTTTTGAAACATACTTTTCGCGCTGCGCTTCGTTGCCGTGCTTGTACAGCGTGTCCGTGCACAGGTAGGTGTGTGCTCCGAGCGCGAGCGTGTGCCCGCCGTCCACGCCGGCATGCCCCAGCGCCTCCGCCGCGAGGCAGCAGGTGACGACGTCCGCACCCGATCCACCGTACTGTTCCGGAAACGGGAGTCCCAGAAGGCCCATCGCTCCCAGTTTCTTCCAGACCTCGAAACTGAACTCGGCCCTGAGGTCCGCCTCCTCGCAGAGGGGGTATATCTCTTTTTTCGCGTACTTGTAGATGGTATCCCTGAACATCATCTGTTCTTCGGTGAATCCGAATTCCATGATCGCCTCCCTCTAATTTTTCCTGGCCGATCGGCCCTTTATTTTTGTTTCGTTATCATTTTTACGATCTGTTCCCTGGTCTTCTGCGTGTACCGCTGATAATCGAACGCCCCGTTATCGATAATGTACTGGATGATGGTCCCCTGGATAAGCGAGATTATCAGCGTCGCCGTGTACATCACGTCCATTTCAATAAAGAGCCCGTCTTCGAGTCCTTCATGGAGGATGGCCGCGCATTCGTCGCGGTAGCTCTTGAAAAGCTTGATATTCGCCGCCCGCATGCGGTTGTTGTGGTTTACCTGCGTCCAGAAATCGATAAGGACGTAGAAGTATTCTTTTTCCTTCTCCACCAGGCCGAAGGCCTGATCGATATAGGCCATCAATTTTTCCAGCGGCGTCACGCAGTTCTGAAATTCTTTGTTAAGATAGTCCCGGATATTCTGGTTGATCTCCTTGAGCAGGTTGAGAAGCAGGTCCTGCTTGTCTTTGAAATAATAATGCACCAGTCCAGCCGAAAGCCCGGCCTCCTTCGCGATATCCTTGATGGTGAAGTTATAATAGCCCTTTCGGCTAACAACCTTGTATGTCGCCTTGGTCAGCTGTGCGCGGCGCATTACGCTGATGTCGTTGAGTCGCTTATCTTCCATGCCATTTCGACTGTTCTTTGCTGGATGACCAACCAAAGCATTTGCGCCTTTTTCCGGCTTCATTACTACAATATCCTAATGCCGCAGGAATTGATCAGCGAGGATTGCGCCGCCATCTCACCCACGCCGAGCCACCTGTTGAAAATCCTCTCGGGCAGCACCCGCCGCTGGTATTCCTCTTCCTCTCCGGGGCTTGTCCCCCCCATTACCATGCGCAGATCACCCGACTCGTTCATCACCGACGGCTCCAGCACGATGAAGCTTATGTCGTCGTAATCCCTTTCCGCCTCCCTCATCAGGAAATCGCTGATGATCTTCTTCACCCGTTCGGGGATTTTCCTGACCGCCGCCCTGAGCGCGGTGGACGACAGAAGCCCGGCGATGTCCCTTCCCGCGAAACGCGCCACGTCGATGAGACCGTCCGAACAAATTACGATCCTGTACTCTCCCTTTTTCAGGTCTATTTCGGTGACATTCGTCACGGTTTTACTCCTGCCCGCAAAGCTCATATCAACGCCTGTGCGAAACTCTATGGCTCCCGTATGCTTGTTGACGACAAATACCATGCTGTCGCCGCCGTGAATAACGACGAGCCGCCTCGATCCGGGCGGACCGGCCAGCGCCGCGCAGCTGAACGTGGCCTTGTGCTGGTATCGCTGTCTCGAATAGACCCTGTTGACGAGATCCCGCCATTCGTCCGTTCCCGTCGGCACCCCTTCGACCTCGATGGCCTCCGACAGTCGCTCGAGCAGCAGGCGCGACGCGCGCGCATAGCGTTCGGCGCCGTCGGAAAGCGCGAAGACACTGTGCTTAAAATCGAGCAGCAGGCAGTCCCCGTTGCCGTAGCCGCTGCGTATTTTGTCCGAGCCGGTAAGTACCATTGCACATGCCGCGTCGCCCATAACCAGCGTTCTCTCGGCCGCGTTTATCATGACACCGCCCGTCAATCAATAACTCTGAAATACAGGATGTCTCTGATGGTCCCCTTGCGCTCGTCCGCGAAAACCGCTTCCACTCTGGCGCCAATCTTGATATTCTTCTCGTCCACGATGTCGATATAGTGCTGAAACAGCGTGTCGGCGCCGTCCAGCCTGATGAAGCCGTACCCGTACGGCACCGGTTTCTGCTGGCCGGTCTCCGGGTCAATAAAAGCGAATCGCAGGATGGTGTATGTACTGATCACGCCGCCGGGGCCGACCTCCACGAAATCGGTCATCTCCTCGAAGCAGGGGCCGCAAACCCCCCTGGGGGGGATATACACCTTTTTACACTTCGGACAGCGCACTCCCATGAACTTTTTATTGTCGCGCAGTTCCGTGAAAAACTTCGATCCGAACATGCCCACCGCGTAATCAAACGGCTGCGATGCTTCGCCGGATTCTATGACGATTTGTTCTTTCTCTGCCATTTCAGCGCTCCTAATAGTTCGGTTTATTCTTCCCGTGGAGGATCATGTCGGTCCACCAGCAACCGCCGAAGCCCGTACTCACAGCGAAATTTACATCGGGCACCTGGCGCCCCTCGGCTTTGCCCATCACCTGCATAGCCGCCTCGGCGCAACGTATGAGACCGGTGGCACCGATTGGATTGGTCGAAATCGGGCCGCCGGAAGGGTTGATTGGAAGCTCCCCCCCCATGTCGGTGGCGCCGCTCCAAATATATTCCGCTCCCTTTCCATGCGGAACGATCCCCATATCCTCTATCCAGATAATCCCTCCGAAAGAATAGGGCTGATAGAGCTCGATCACGTTGATCTCCTTGCGCGGCTCCCTGATTCCCGCCTTCTTGAATATCTGTTTTGACGTGCGTTCCATGCTTGTAAGCCTGCCGTAATCGGCGTCGCCGAGGTAGGCATAGGAATGACGGTTGCCGGTTCCCCATATCCAGTCGGGAGTGGCGGTTATCTTTTCAGCGCTGTCTTCGCTCGCCATAATCACCGCACATGCCCCGTCGGTACGCGGACAAATGTCCAGGAGATGGATGGGGTCCGCGAGCATGGGCGAGGCCAGCACCTCCTCCAGCGTAACCTCCTTGCGAAGCTGCGCATAGGGATTGTTTAGCGCATGCCTGCGGTCCCGCACCGAAACGCGCGCCCCGTCTCTGTCTGTGGCGCCGTAACGCGCCATGTATGCCTGCGCTTCGGCGGCCAACCCCGAAATCGCTCCCGCGAAGACCCGCCTGTCCCATACCGGATCGAAAGCGGTGGTGATGGCCCCTGACGTGTCCGATTCCGAGTTTTTCTCCCAGCCGATAACCAGCACTTTCTCAAACATCCCCGAAGCGACCATGTGATACCCGCCAATGGCGATGGTGCACCCGGTGGTGCCCCCGGTCGTTATCTTGATGATTGGCCTCATCAACCCGCCCGAACCGTCCACGCTCCAGCAGTCCACATAATTGATTCCCTCAAAGTGGTCCATGTTGCCGATGATGATGGCGTTGATGTCAGTCATCGTAAGGCCGGCGTCCGCAAGCGCGGCCTGCACCGCCTCGTTGATGAGCTCCTGCCCGTTAACGTCGGGCCGATGGCTTTTATGAAAGGTCTGGCCCGTTCCTACTATCGCGACTCGCTTTGCCATTCCGTACCCCCTACCTGTCCTTACCGAGAATCCACACGCAGTGCGACTGTCCCGCCAGGCCGTTAACGCCGTGCGCAAGGCCCGTATTGGTCTTCTTTGCCTGGTACGCTCCGGCCTCGCCGCGTATCTGCCGCACGACCTCGGCGATGCGGTAAAGCCCCGCGGCAATGACCGCGTGCCCGCCCAAAAGCCCTCCCGACGCGTTGACGGGGAGCCTGCCGCCGATATCGAAAGCTCCCTTTTCAAGGAGTTTGCCCGCCTCTCCGTCGGCACAAAGCCCCAGCCCCTCGAGCCACATGAGCTCCTGGTAGCTGAACGCGTCATACACCTCGGCCAGATCGATCTCTTTCTCCGGGGAGGTTATCCCCGCCATTTTATACGCCGTTTGCGCCGCCTTCACCAGCGATTCAGACCGCGAGAGGTCGCGGTCGCCCAGAAAGTACGCATCCGCGCACATCCCGACCCCTTTTATCCACACCGGTTTCTTCTTCGATTTTCCGGCCCTCTTTTCGTCGGCGATTATGATGGCGCAGCATCCGTCCGAAACCGGCGAACAGTCGAGCTTATGCAGCGGATCGGCGATCATCTCGGAGTCGAGCACGTCCTTTACCGTGAGCTTCATGCCCAGGTGCGCGTTTTCGTTCATCATCGCGTTGCCGTGGTTTTTTACCGAGACACGGGCGAGTTGTTCGGACGTGGCGCCGGTTCTTGCCATGTAAGCATTGGCCTGCATGGCACAAGCCGTGATCATATCCGCGCCCAGCATGCGGTTATAGATCGGATCGAAGGCGGCGTTGGTGATGAGGCTGGAAACGCTCTGCGAGCCCTTCGAGTGTCCCGTCACCAGCGTGGTGCCGTATGAACCCGACAGTGTCCGCGCAAGCCCGTATAAAGCTCCGAAGGTGCCGTCGCCCTCCACGCACGAAACGTTTTTGTCCGAAGCGCCGCTCGCGTCGCCGACCGCCATGCACGAGATGGTCCTGCCGTCCCAGAAGTCGTTGGATGTGGTGATTACGTTGTCGATATCGTTGATCGTCATCCCCGCATCGTCCAGCGCCTTCCGCACCGCCTCGAAGACCATGTCGGCGAAGGTCTTGTCGACTTTTCGCGCCTCGATCTTCGTCATTCCTATCCCGATGATTGCCGCTTTATCCATGGCCCCTCCTTATTCGCCCTTCGGAATGAAACATTCAATATCCTGCATCCTCGCCCCGCGGCTTCCGGAAAATTTCGCCTTTACCCGCATGCCGATATTCACTTTCGCGGGATCGACCCCGTCCAGGTAATGCATCATGGCTGTATCGGCCCCATCCAGTTTAATGAGCGCGAAAATGACGGGGACCTTCCTGGGAAGGGACGCCAACTGCCTTCGTGCGACCGTAAACGTCACCACACTACCCTCGTGAGAGAGCTCCACCCATTCCATCGAAGCCCCGAAGCACGACGGACAGTTTTTCCTCGGCGGCACATACGTTCTGTTGCATTTGGCGCACTTTGTCCCCATTATCTTCTGTGCGTCCCGGAGCGTCACCAGGAACTTCGACGCTGTCTCGCCCGCCCACCAGTGATAGGGGACGCTTATCTTGCTCTTGTACACCATTGGCTCTATACCCTTGAATATTTCCGTCATTATGATTCCCTCCAGCCTGATGATTCCGGTTCTCCCCCGGTGTGTTTCCAGGCGCGGATCATGATCAAGGCCTGGAAAACGATTTAGCGCGCCTACCGCCCGATGATATACCGGTGCGGGTCGACCTCCTCCCTCAGTATCCGAAGCTCATCCGCGGTCGGCGGGTCGGTGTCGGCGATATTGTCGTCCCAGCGCAGCTCGAAACCGCAGTTGTCCTGCACGTCCTTGCGCGAATATCCCGGGTTGATCGAGAGGACTTTCATCCACTTTGTATCTTCTTCGAAACCCATGATCGCCATGTTGGTTATTATCCGGTACGGTCCGGTCCCCTTCGGCAGCCCCGCCTCGTACCGGGTGTTTCCGCCCTTGAGGTAGCCCGGCGACGTGATGAAGTTGATCTTGTCCGTGAAGCGCTTGGCGTCCTGGACCGTCATCATCATCGTGCGCCAGCAGAGGGAGGCCAGGTCGTTCGCGCCCCCCGATCCGGGAAAACGCACCTTCGGTTTCGCGTGATCGCTGCCGATCATCGTCGAGTTGATGTTTCCGTACATGTCGATCTGAGCGCCGCCCAGAAAGGTGTAGTCGACCATGCCACGCTGACACGTCTCCATGATCTCGGGCATTGAGCTGGCCATGAGCGCCTTGTGAAACGTCCGCGAGTCGCCCACGGAGATCGGCATGGCCGGAAGGATCGGCGCAACGCCGCCGGCCTCGAACATGATGCAGAGGTTGGGCGAGTGCGTCTTCTGCGAGAGCATTGCGGCCGCGCAGGGAGCGCCGGTGCCGACCACGACCGTGGCGCCGTCCTCGAGGTTCCGCGCCGCGACGCAGATCATCAATTCCATGGGATTGTAGTCCGCCATTTCGTCCTCCTACTTTTTGTCGATCAAAAGCTCTATGCGGCGTAGCTTGTTCATCTTTTCGATGCCGCCGCAGAGCGCCAGGTACTCGCTGAAGTTCTTCGTGCCGTAGATGTACTTATCCATAAATTTCTTGAGCGATTCGGCATCCTTTTCCGCGGCGAGCCATTCCCTGATGTGCTCCTCGTCCGAGAAGTACTCATAGGGCATGTTTCCGGGATAGCTTCCGTACGGCGACTCGATGACCGCGTCCACACACCAGAAGGGTATGAACGTGGCCTCCGGCCGCTGCCGGATGGATTCGGTGGACACCAGCCTCTCGGTGGTGATGACCACGCGCTTGGCCGCCTTGGCGAGGTCCTGGTCCGATACCGTCGCACCGTAAACGTGGCAGTTGCCATAGACGTCGCATTCATGCACGTGGATGGCGGCGAAATCCGGATAGAGAGCCGGGAAGGCCGCGTACTTCTGTCCCGTGAACGGACAGAGGATCTCCTTCGCGGCGCTGTATTTAAACGTGTCGGTACCCATGATGTTGCGCGCCGGCATGAACGAAAGCCCCATCGCCGCGGCTTTTATCCGCCAGGACAGCGTCGCGTTTGTCCACTCCGTAAGTTCCACTTTGCCACTCTCGATGTAGCGTCGCGCGTTGGGGGAAAGGCCGCGCGCCTCGAGCCCGATGATATAGGCGATATCGCACCGGTCGAAGACCTCGCCGGCCGACAGTATCTGGAAGTCATGCGTCGAGGTGTGGCCCGCAAAGCCAAGACCCTTCTTCCCCTGCCGGACGATCTCATGGCAAATGGCGGTCGGTATCCTGTTGGCTCCGAATCCTCCGATCGCGAAATAGTCGCCGTCCTTTATCATCGTGCGCACCACTTCCTCTGCCGTAGCGAGCTTGGGCTTCAGTGCCCGCGACTTTCCGCGGAAGTATGCACGCGCCGCATCCGCGTCCGGGTTGGTAAAAATCCTGTTCAGTCCCGATTTCAGCTCGATATTGTTTTCCATTACTTCAGCCGACATGCTTCCGTCCTCCTGCATGGATTTTTCTTCATCAATCCCGTTCATCCGGCCTGCGCCACGTCGTCCGCATACATGCTCTCGATTACGGGACCGTATTTTTCCTGTACGACCTTGCGTTTCACCTTGAGTGTCGCGGTGAGCTCTCCCGACTCTTTCGAGAAATCCTGCCTGATAATCCGGTATTTCTTTATTGTTTCATACCTGGCAAGGCGCGAGTTCCTTTCGGCCACATGCTCGTCCAGAATCTTCAAAAACTCCGGTTTATCCAAAAGCTCCTCGGGGTCGTTGAACGCGAGTCTCCTTTCCTCTGCAAGTTTGGCCGCGATCTGCCGATCGACATTGATGAGCGCCGTGAGGTATTTCCGCCTTTCGCCGATTACAATGCACTGGGTAAAGAGCGGATCGCTTTTAAAGAGGTTCTCGATGTTCTGCGGCGCCACGTTTTTCCCGCCCGATGTTATGATGATATCCTTCTTCCTGTCTGTGATGATGAGAAATCCCTCTTCGGTGAAAATTCCAATGTCGCCGGTCCGTAGATAACCATCCGGCGTAAAGGCCTCTCTGGTGGCTTCATCATTGCGCCAGTAGCCCCTGACCACGCAATCACCCTTCACGAGAATCTCGCCGTCGTTGTCAATCTTGATGTCGACGCCCGGCAGGGGCTTGCCCACCGTGCCGATACGGTAGTCGGCGAGGTTACTCATCGTTCCCGGTGCGGTCAGCTCGGTCATACCATATCCTTCGATCACATGTATACCGGCCCCGTTGAAGAACTGTATGATCTCCTTCGCCGTTGGAGCGCCGGAGGCCGTCATCCAGCGCACGCGCCCGCCCAGCGCGTTCTGCAGCTTCTTGAATATCATTTGAAACGCAATGAAGTATTCTAACCTGAGCAGAAGCGGAATGCGCTTTTTGCGCTCGCGGTAATCGCTTATCTCCGCCCCGACCTTCTGCCCCCAGTAGAAGACCTTCTGCTTCCATGCGGGCTCGTTTCGCACCTGCATCGTAATACGCTGGTACACCTTTTCGCAAACGCGGGGAACGGCAAGAATCTCGGTGGGCCGCTTTTCCTGTATGTCCTGCACGATGGTGTCCATGCTCTCGGCGTAGGACGAGGTGAGACCGACGTACATGCCGAAGAAATGCCCGGCGATCCTCTCGAACACGTGACTGAGCGGAAGGAAGGGCACGGTCTGGTCGGTATCAAAACCGTACTGCGGCTCGACCGAGGCGAGCGCCTTGATCTGGGCCATGATGTTCTTATGCGAAATCATGGCGCCCTTGGGGTGCCCCGTGGTACCCGAAGTATACACTATGGAGGCCAGATCCTCAACGTCTACCTCGTCAGCCTGTTTTTCGAAAAGCTTCGGATCCTCATCGTGTTTCCGGCTTCCCGCCTGCATCATGTCCGCGAAGCTCAAGACTCCCTGCGGCATGAGGGACTTGCCTTCGGCCTCAATAACCACGATCTTTTCAAGCCGGGGACATCCCTTCCGGGCCGCGAGCGCCTTTTCCATCTGCTCGTTGTTTTCGACTATCACCACTTTCGATTCCGAATGACCGATGATAAACTCCATTTCCTCGGCGGAAAGCGTGGAGTAAATAGGCACCAGCACCGCCCCTATTCCGAGTGTGCCCATATCGGTATACAGCCATTCGAGCCTGTTCTCCGAAACGAGCGAGACACGGTCGCCTTTCTTGATCCCTATCGATAGAAGCCCAAGACCGGCCGATCGCGATCGATCATAGTACTGGTTCCATGTCGCCTGTTCCCACACTCCTTTGCGCTTCTTCTCTACCGCAAGCCTGTCCCCATAACTGAGCACCCTGTTGCGGAAAATCTCGTTAATTGTCCTTTCGGCAACCTGCATCGTCACCACCTCCTGGATTTTACTTTATATGTTTTTGAACACCGGTTTCCGTTTTTCAAGAAACGCCCGTATGCCCTCTTCCTTATCCTCGCTGGCGGCGAGCTTTCCGAAAAGTTCGCTTTCCAGCGCAAGTCCTTCACTCATCGAAAGCCTGCCGCCTGTGATAACCGCCTCGACGATCGCGCGGACGGCGAGCTGTCCCTTCGAAGCGATGCTTCTCGCCAACTTCATCGCCTCGTCCACCACGTCGGCGTGCGGCACGATCCTGTTGACCAGCCCCACGCGCTCGGCCTCCTTCATGTCGATGAACTTTCCGGTAAGCATATATTCCAGCGCCCGCGCGGGGCCCAGAAGGCGCACCATGCGCTGGGTACCTCCGAAGGCGGGAATAATCCCCAGCAATATCTCGGGCAGTCCCATCTGCGCCTGATCGCCGGCTATACGCAGATGGCACGCCAGTGCGAGCTCGGTGCCCCCGCCGAGGGCGAGGCCGTTTATCGCCGCGATATACGGCTTCCTGGAATTTTCGATAAGGTTCAAGATGCCCTGAGCCCGGGCGGTGACCGCGACACCGTCCTCGAAGGTCTTCACATCGCGAACGCGATTGATGTCTGCGCCGACAATGAACATGGGCCCATCCCCGGTGATCACCGCGACCTTCGAATCGGTATCGGCATTTATCCGCCCGACAGTCTCCTCCAGGCCCATGAGCAACTCTTCGTCAAACGCGTTCATCGGCGGATTCGCGAGGGTAATCAACGCCACTCCCTTCCCGTCGGTCAGGCAGGTGCATTTCCCCATGATCGTTTCCACCCCTGTTCGGATTTGAATCCGCGCGGGAACGTAACCCGTCCCCGCGCGGTGTCCATTAGCGCTTCTTCAGTCCCATGATCTCACGCGCCTCGTCCGGGGTGGCTGGTTCCCTGCCCTGGCACTCGGCGATGCGAACGGCCCATTCGACCTGCTCGTAACTTCCCTTTGCCATCTCGCCGTTCGGTATACGGATGTTGTCCTCGAGGCCAACCCGCATGTGGCCGCCCACCAGACAGGACATCGTGACGGCCGGGAACTGGTCATTACCCACGCCGCAGGTGGTGAAGTTAGCGCCTGCGGGAATCGCGTTTTTCAGACACAGGAATGCATCGGGCCTGAATGCCTGGCCGCCCGCTACGCCCCACACAAAGTTGAAATTCATCGGTTCGCTGAAAAAGCCCTGTTTCATGATAAGCATCGTGTTGTCGAGGCCGCCCATGTCATAGACCTCGATCTCCGGCTTTACGCCGTTTTCCTCCATGGCCTTGCCGAAGTTCTGCAGCATGGTGAAGGTGTTCTCGAACACGAAATCGATGAAGATCTTTCCGGTCTTGCGGTCGAGCAGGCTGAAGTTCATGGTATTGGTATTGAGCGACGCCATCTCCGGTTTGACATGGATGATCTGGCTGATGCGCTGTTCGGCGGTCTTGCCCATACCAACGGCCGAGCTCATGTTTACGATGAGCTCGGGGCACTTTCCCCTGATGGCGTCGTAGGTAGCCTTAATGCGCGCGTGATCATGCGTCGCCATCCCTCCATCCTCGCGCGCATGCACATGCACCATCGCAGCGCCGGCCTTGTAGCACTTGTAGGCCTCTTCGGCGAATTCCTGGGGCGAATAGGGTACGGCGGGATTCTGGTTCTTCATCGTGGCGGCTCCGGCAAGCGCCGCGGTGATAATAACCTTCCTCGACATCGCTTTTCTCCTTTCATCCAGCCCGGGCTGGGGTTCTATTTTTGCCGCCGCCGGGGCCTTTTCGGCCGGCGCGCGCTCGGATACCTGCACCTTCTTCGTTTTGGACGGCGCGAAGTGGTCGATATCGAGAATTGTATTGGTTGTTTCATCGGCGAATACCGCTTCAACCTTCATGCCAATCTCAACCTGTTCAGGTTTCAAACCGTCGAGGATATGGGCAAACGGCGTATCGGCACCATCGAGTTTGATGAGGGCCAGAATATACGGCGCCTTGCGTGGAAGGTGACCATCGTTATAGCGGACCACGGTAAAATTAACGACCTCCCCGATGTTCCCAAGCTCGACCCAGTTGTTTCGAATGTCCTCAAGGCATCGCTCACAGGTCTGCCTGGGCGGAATGAATACTTTATTACACTTGTCGCATTTCACCCCCATTATTTTCTTCTGGTCTCTTATGGTGGTGATGAACTTGCTTCCCACCCTCCCCGCGAAGTACGAATAGGGGAGTGCGAGTTTCCCGTTTACGACGAAACAATCCTTCCGATCATAGTCCAGACTCATCGTTCCCCTCCTCACTCATCTATCTCAAAATACTTGATATCAAAGATGCTGCCCACGCGCTTGTCGCTCCAGACTGGACGGACGCGGGTCCCCGATATCTCGTAGTGGCCCCCCTTTATCAGGTCGAGCTGGTCGCGCCGTACCAGATGGGCGAAGGTGTCGTTCCCCCCGCACCCGTCCAACAGGATGTTCAACATGCCGTATGGAGTCTCCCGCGTCTCCCCGGTGAGAGGGTCCGGGCTGGCGTAATACACGTATTCCATGTATCGCACCTGTCCCTTCGGCCCCACTTCAACCCATTCGTCCGCGCGTACCCGGCAATCCGCGCATACCTCGCGCGCGGGAAGCTGTATCCGGCCGCATGTGGGACATTTTGTGCCGAAAATCTTTTTCTCTTTCAGGGCATTCAGAAACCGTCCCATCACCGGTCCTGTCGCGAATCGCTGATTCACCGCGATTGTTTTTTTTAACACTATCAGCTCCTGTTCCGGCTCCCCATCCGTCGAGGAGGGCGGCTGGTATTTCGCGAAGATCTCCCCCAGCTTCAGCGCAAGCGCGGTCTCGCCCGCAATGGCCGCCCTGCCGGCCGAAAGAAGCGAGAACGGGTCGGTCTTGCCCAGCATCACATCAACCCAGTCACTGGCCTCGTTCACCTCAAGCCGCACCGTGGGCTTCTCGACATGCCCCTCTTTCAACTCGCACGTACCGTCCTTTATTGTCGCGGTCCACACGCCTCCGCCTTCCCCGCCTATCTGGTAGGTGATCGTGGCGTTGAGATCCTTGGCGTTCTGCGGCTGGAAGCGGCTCACCAGCGACCCGAACATGTCGAGGATGTAGTCCTTCGTCGACATCTCCTTCCTGCCGATTACGAATTTCTTGAACATCTTCGCGGTTTTGCCGAAGGCGCCAAAATCCCCCTCGACCTTCACCTTGCCCGAGGTA
The DNA here is from genome assembly GCA_035477215.1 of Spirochaetota bacterium. Classification (NCBI taxonomy): domain Bacteria; kingdom Pseudomonadati; phylum Spirochaetota; species Spirochaetota bacterium. The sequence goes on from DATIKU010000061.1 coordinate 67,279, forward strand.
AACGCATTGACACTGTCCACCTTGCCGGTGTTCACGCCGACGAAAGTCTCTCCGTCGCAGAGCATAATCGAGGCGCAGCCGGAAAGATCGTCGATTTTCTCCACCTTGAGCGTTCCGCCCTTGACTGTTATCTTCCATTTACCCTCACCGGCGATGTCGTACCCGAACGAGGCGTCGACATCCCTCGCTCCCTCTTCGCGGAAGCGTTCGGGCATTGTGTTGAAAATATCCCCTACTTTGACTCCCCAGTATTCTGCCATTCTGTCCCCCTTACCAGTTGAGTTCCTTTTCGAGCATCATGAGCACCGTCCACATGGTACCGCCAAATCCCGACGCCAGCGCGTGCCTGACTGGAGAGGGTATCTGGTGTTTTCCCGCATCGCCGCGTATCTGCAGCGCCGCCTCAGCGACGCGTATCAGGGCGGTTGCGCTGATGGGATTGGACGCGATCACGCCGCCCGAGGGATTGATGGGCATCTTTCCGCCTATCATTATGTCCTTGTTCTCCACGAGCCTCAGGTGCTCGTCGCCTTTCAGCAGGAAAAAATCGCGAAGCCAGTCGAGGGCCCACCACGAGGCCGGATCGTACATCTCGAACACGTCGAAATATTCGAGTGGTTTGCCGATACCGTTTCGCTTGTAAAGGTTTTCCGCGGCGACGCGCATTGTCGTCTGAACGGGAAACTTCTCGTCGTACCCGAAGATATTGAAGGTTTCTTCCCTGTGGATGGTGATATGATCTCGTATCCACACCGGTTTTTTCGAGATTTTTTTCGCCTTTTTCTCCTCCGCGAAGATAACAGCGCACGCGCCGTCCGATTGCGAGCACATATCTATGAGCTTGAGGTCGCCGACGAGCTTCGGCGAAGTTCGGATAAGCTCATCGATCTGTTCGAATTCCAGGCCGAACGCGCGATGAGCCAGCGAATTAAGGCAGGCGTGCTTGTCCATTATGATGCGGTACATGAGCGAGGCCCGCTTCCCCCGCTCCTCGCCGAATTCGCGGATAACGTCGTACGCCTTCGAACCGGTCAGTGCGCCGGTCTGGAGATTGCGAAACCACAGCGGATCGGCCATGTTCGTGATACCGCCCGTGGTATGACCTTCCTGCAGCTTCTGAAAGCCGATGGCCATCACTATGTCGTACATCCCCGAAGCCACAAAATTGTCCGCCGCACAGGCGATAGTGGCGCCTACGGTGCCGCCCGTGGTGATTCTGATGCAATTTTTGCCGTATGCTCCGGTGCCTATCACGTGCCAGAGATCGGGCTGGTGCACCATCTCGAAAAGCTCCATGTTTCCGTGCACCACGCAATCGATGTCGTTCATTGTGATGCCCGCGTCCTCAAGCGCCGCTTTCACCGCCTCGTGTATCATTTCCGGCTGGTTCACGTCCTCGCGGTGGCTTGAATACTTCGTCTGTCCTATGCCAATGATTCCGACGTTTTTATTCTTTTTTCTGTGTGCCATTGACGAACCTCCCTACGCTTCCATGATGACGACGGCCTGGTGCTGCCCCGCGGCCCCGTAGGTGCCGTGCGCGAGCGCCTTTTTGACACCGTCCACCTGGCGGTCTCCCGCCTCCCCGCGCAGTTGATAGAAACATTCGATCGCGCGAGCCGCCCCCCCGAGAAGAAAAGGATTCCCGTTCAGCATGCCGCCGGAAAGGTTCACATGGAATTTATCCATCCCGCCTTTATCGACCCACGCGCCCCCTTTGCCCTCGTCCACAATACCGATTCCCTCGGCCCACATGGGAAGCTGATACGCGGCATGGTCGCAGAGCTCGAAAATTTGAATGTCCTTCTTCGGATCCTTTATACCCGCCATTTTGTAAGCGCGTTCGGAGGCCTTTTTGAGTGAGAAATTCGAAACATATTCCCTGTCGCCCGGAAAATAGCTGTCCATGCAATTGGCGAATCCGGTAATCCATACCGGGTTTTTGCTGAACTCCTTCGCGCGCTCCTCGCAGCACAGCAGCATCCCGAAGGCCCAGTCGGTGATGGGATAGTAGTGCAACTCGCGCAGCGGATCGGCGAGGAGCGGGGAGCTCATAACCTTCGCCTCGTCAATCTCCTCGTTCTCCCGCGCATAAGGATTTTTCTTCGCGTTTTTCCTGGAACGCACCACGATCCTCGCCAGATGCTCTTCCTGGACGCCCGACCTTTGGCCATAGGCCCGCGCCTGAAGGGCGTTCATGTTCATGTTATCCAGACCCAGTGGCCGGCAATAAAAAGGATCGAATGAGAGATTGGAGACCATCCTGCGGCTCTCCCCCTGCGACTCTTTCATATGCCCCATGAAGAGGATCGCGTCGTCATGCCCCGAGAGGATGCTTGCCATCGCATAGCCGAGGCCGTTAAGGCTCTCCTGGGCCATCTTCTCCTCACCCCGTAAATGCGCACCCACTACATCGGTCATACCGTTGTTCGAAATGGTGCGGGCGTCGAACACGTCATCTGAGCAGGTAACGACGTTTCGTATGCCCTTTTCCATGTCGAAGGTTACTCCGGTCTGCTGCATGACCGACTCGAAGCATTCCAGAAGCATGTTCTGGAATCGGGCATGCCAGAGATCGCCTTCGTTCTTGATCTGCGCCACGGCGCATATCGCGACTCGTTTACCCATTTACAATAACCTCCTGTAATTAGTGTAGACTATTGCGAAACCTGGGAATCTCGTCCATCCCCCGGATGGTAAACACGTTCGTAATTATATGTAACAGTTCCAGAAATCACCCTGCCTGATCCTCTTGATAATCGAGTCCTTATCCCTCGGCGCGTCGAGCTCGATCCAGGCCCGCCCCACTCCAAGACGCGTGTGCGCGTCGTCGGAGGCTATCTTGGGGTAGCGTATCTCCGGTATTTCGTATTCCGGATTCCGAAACCCATTCGAGGTTATCTCAACCGCGTCCAGCGGAAACATCTCGGCCACGGTTTCGATTCTTTGCAGTACCTGCCCCATACCGAGGTCATATTCGCCAAGGTGGTTAAGGATATACAACTCCTCCTCGTCGCCGTGTATGCGGTTTACGTGCACATACCCCTTAACGAAAACGGTAAGCTCGACCCCCTCGAAGATGATCATCCCCGAGCTCACCTCGCGGTAGAGCTCGATGCTTTGTGGCTTGAGGAGATAGTCATGATCGGTAAACGCGATGAAGTCATACCCCTTCTCCTCGTAGGCGTCCGCAACCTGCTGCGGCGTCAGCTTGCCGTCGGAGCAGGTGGTATGCGTGTGCAGACAGCCTTTTATCAGCATTATTTACCGACCGGCTCCGACGATGCATGCGCCCGGCAAAAAACAAAAAACTGGAAATATAAATTAAATTGGACGGCCAACCAACTTGTCGATAAAAAAAATAGCACTTGACTAAGCATCCAGATTATTGATTTATCGTCCAATCAGCAGATAACACTTATTCGATCATTACAATATGTCAACTCATTAATACTTTTTTTCGCGAAAAATTTCTCGAACCACTGAAGTGTATATCTTTACTTTACTTTTTTTTTCTGCTACATTACAGCTATTGTATAACCCCGAAGTAAGCCGATTCCCGGGGAAATTTGCAACAGGACTGTTGGTGTATGTGCCGCGATTGAATTATCCAGCGGCCGCTCTTGCGCCTCTTTGTCGCAAGAGGACTTTTTACCATTGAAGCGGCCCTGTATCATTCGCGTTTTTTCTCTTACTTTTATTTAAGCGCGAACCGGATAATCCGATTTCTCAAGGAGGAAATCATGTCTTTCGGTAAACTTTTTCCCAGAAGAGATTTCATCGTGAAGATACTTTGTATCGCCGCGGGTATGCTTGCGGGAGGTTTGACGCGTCCGTTTTTCCGGACGATTCAGGCACAGAATCGTACTGACGGTTCAACAATCGCCGTAATCACCGGTAAAAGCCTTTCCAGGGATTCAATCACGTCGATGGTGGAATCAGGATTCAGGCAGATCGGCGGCATCGATCGATTCATTAAAAAGGGCATGAAGGTGGTAATAAAGCCCAATATCGCCTGGAACTCGACCCCGGACAAGGCCCATAACACAAATCCGGATCTCGTGGAGGCGGTCGCTCGTATGTGCGTACGGCGCGGCGCCAGTGTCACGATATTCGACCGTACTGTCAATTCCGCCCGTCTGACCTACCGTAGAAGCGGCATTCTGCAGGCGGCGCAAAATGCGGGGGCTTCCATTGAGTATGTAGATTCGGGAAGGTATAAAGATGTCAGAGTGCCGGATGGTGTCTATGTGGATTCCCTGCCCGTGTATTCGGGCATTCTCGATGCCGATTTTGTCATCAATATGCCGATCGCCAAGCACCATTCTTCGTCAAGGCTGACGCTGGCAATGAAAAACCTCATGGGTGTTATCGGAGGCAACCGTGGTTACTATCATGGCGATATCCACTCCAGTATCGTTGATTTCGCCAAGACCGTCAAATCGGACCTCGTCATACTCGACGCCATCAGGATCCTCACCGCTCATGGCCCCAATGGCGGCACCCCGGCGGACGTAAAGGAGCTGCACACCATCGTGATGGGCACCAATCCCGTAACGGTCGACGCTTTCGCGGCCACCCTCTTCAATATCCAGCCGGCCTCGCTCAGGTTTCTTAAAATTGCCGCCCGCGAGGGCATGGGCGAAATAAACATCGACAAGATGAAGATACTGCGCGCCGCGGTATGAAGCATCGCCGGTGGTTTTATATCAGGGCCGCCGTACAGGTATGCTGCTGGTTCGCGTTTATAACGCTCGTCGTTTCAACGAGGGATCCAATCGAAGACGGCTACCTGTACGGGCTGTTCCCCCGGCTTTCACTCCACCTTGGAATAGCGACGAGCATTGCGGCCCGCGCGGTCCTCGCCGCCTTTCTGCCGGGGCTTGCGGTCCTGGCGCTTTCTCTTGCGTTCGGACGGTTTTTCTGCTCGACCGTATGTCCTCTTGGCGCGACCATAGACGCCTCCGATAAGATAATTGCGCGGCGGAAGGGCGCTCTGAAACCCGAAATCGCGCGGGCGGGACGGGGAATTAAATACATCGTACTTGTGGTTTCGCTGATCCTCGCCCTTGCTGGAGTCCAGGCGGCCGGCATCATCGATCCGCTGTCTCTGTCGCTGCGGGTGTACTCCACGGTCGTGTATCCTTTTTTCGACCATCTTGCCAAGCTTGCATTTGACGGGCTGTTGCCTATTCCCGGTCTCGGCGCCGCGGTCGGCCCCCTGTACGGTTTTCTAACGGACACGGTCCTCGATTTCAACCCGATCGTGTTCCATAACGCCGGCGCAGTAATGCTTCTCCTTATTCTGATTCTGCTGCTTTCGCTCTGGGCGCGCCGGTTCTGGTGCCGTTACCTGTGTCCGCTGGGCGCGCTCCTCGCGCTCGCCGGAGGCTTCGGCATGCTTCGCAGAACGGTCGATGCGTTGAAATGCGTAAACTGCCTGCGATGCGAACGGGACTGCCGCATGGGCGCAATCCACGATCGCGGCCTCGCGACGATCCACGGCGAATGCGTACAGTGTTTCGAATGCCTCAAATCCTGCGAGCACGATGCCATCTCGTTTCACGCCGTGTCGCCCTTCGCATCGGGACGCGCGGACGCGACCGCTGCCGAATCATCATCCATCACCGCCGTTCCCGAGCGGCCCGCTATTTCGCGTAGAGCGCTTATTGCCGGCACGGCCGCGTCGCTTGCGCTTATTCCGGGATTCAGGCTCAACGCGGCGCGCAGGGCGGACTTCAGCGAAATAATCAGGCCTCCCGGATCGCTCCCCGAGCACGAATTCCTCGACGCGTGCATACGCTGCGGCGCCTGCATGAAGGCATGCCCCACGAACGCGCTGCATCCCTCGTTTCTGGAGTCGGGCCTCGAGGGCGTCTATACGCCCCGCCTCATCCCGCGCATCGGCTGGTGCGAAAAGAACTGCGTGCTCTGCACCGAGGTCTGCCCGACCGGCGCGATAAAAAAGCTTCGCATGGGGGATAAAGAGACCACGGTCATCGGCACGGCCTATTTTCTCAAAGACCTGTGCATCCCATGGGCCGAGGGCCGCGAATGCGTTGTCTGCGAAGAGGTATGCCCCACCCTTACCAAGTCGATCAAGTTCAGGGAAGAGACCGTGCCGAATAAAAAGGGCGGGTCGGTGCGGGTCAAGCTTCCCTACGTGCTCGAGGACATCTGCATCGGATGCGGCATCTGCGAGAACAAATGCCCCGTACGCGGCAGCGCGGCCATACGGGTCCGGACGCGCAAGGCCGAGGTACCGTCGGCGGGATGACGGTACCCGTATTTTTTTGATTCCATAACGCTTCTTTCTTGCAATTGGAACGGCCGGAGGCGGACATCCCCTCATGAGACACTGTGAAATCGTAATCCAGAAAGTCGCCTATGGCGGGTTCGGCCTCGGCTTTCTTGACCGTATGGCGGTCTTTGTGCCCTATGCCTTTCCCGGCGACCGAATTCGCGCGGCTTTAACCGTTGAGAAGAAGAGCCACGCATTCGGCGAGATTGCCGAAATAATAGATCCGTCGGAAATGCGCACGACCCCCGAATGCCCGAACTACACACGGTGCGGCGGATGCGATTACCTTGCGGTTTCCTATGAACACGAACTCGAGATCAAGCGAGGCATTCTCGCCGAAAGCATCGAGAGAATTGGCTCGTTCCCGCGCGACACAATCCCCGCGATCGAAACGATCAGCGGCCCCCGGTTGCATTACCGAAGTCACGCCACGGTGAAGTACGACGGAGGCGCAACCGGACTTTACGCGCGCGGTACGTCCTCGCTTATTGCGTTTCCTCCGGAAGGCTGCCTGCTGGTTTCCGAACGAATTGCGGCCGCATTGAGGGAAAAAGTACCCGGCGTGGCCGACGAGTTCAGGATTGCGGAGGATGCGCACGGCCGTATATTGCGTTCGACAGAAGCGGACAGGATGGTGGAGGATATCGTGGCCGGCATTCTCTATCGGCGCGACATATCCTCGTTCTTCCAGTCGAACCGTTTTCTACGGGAAAGAATGCTTGGGACGGTCGGAGAGTTCGCAGGGCTTAAAAAGGACGAGCGCTTTATCGATATTGGATGCGGAGTGGGGTTCTTTACACTCGACCTCGCGCGCTCAGGAAATCCCGGAACCGGCGTTGACCGCGACCGAATTGCGATTTCATCGGCAAGAGAGAATGCGCGTGCAAACAATATCGGATCAGCGGCTTTCCTTACCGCCGATGCGTCCTCTTTCCCCGCCCGGGGCCATGCCGGCGATACCGTTATTCTCGATCCGCCCAGGGCCGGGATTTCGGCCGCGGCGCGCGGCGCCATCTCAGGGCTGAGTCCGCGGAGAATTATCTATGTTTCGTGCAACCCGACCACATTCGCGCGCGACATCAGGGATTTCGCCGCCGCCGGATATCCGCTTAAAAAGATTTTATTCATCGATATGTTCCCCGCCACCATGCACATTGAGGCGATCGGTCTGCTGGAGCGCGTTATATGATGTCGTCGGAAATCTCCATGCAGGCGGCACGGCATCACTTTAAATCAAGCCCGCCCATATAGAGAAACATCGTTGCGACCATCATGACCAGATGGTAGAGCCCGTTCCAGTTTAATGGGTGAAAGATATTTACCTTTGCCATCTGAATGGCCGAGGCGATGAATGCGATCACCAGTCCGATAACGAGGTTCAGGCTTCCCGTCCCCGTCGAAAGACCGTAGATGTTCAGGCCCAGAAACAGGAGCATTACGGGTACGTAGTTGACGATGACAACGAGGAATTTATCGGTCCGGAATATGAGCACCAGGAAAACACAGAGCTGTGCCAATCCGGCCGCGATGACAACATTACTGTATCTGTCGGGAAAGAAGCGCAGCGCGCAGACCACCACGATCGCGAAAGTCATGACGCCCGCCACAATCCATGAGAGTTTCTGCATCGCCATGCGCCCTTTCCACTCCCGGCCGATGGGCTCGAAGAAGCCGTGATCGATACCGCCCAGAAGCGCCCCCGTGCCCATAAGAGTTATGGACACCGCCCATATGCCGTACGGCCCCATTAAGATGTCCATTTGACCGAAGAGCATGCCGGCCAGAAAAAACGCCTCACTTGCCCACAGAAAGTTTGTAATTGCCGTCAATGCAAGCGGTGTCATGAGCGCCTCCGTCTTACCGTTTACCCCTATTATCCAGATCAGCTAACTTTTGTCCATCGAAATCGTGCCGTTTCACACGGGCCTCCCTGTAGATTCTGAAAAGATTGGTTTGGGTTAATAACCGGCTCGATTACCACCCGTTTTTTTGAATTTACAGATGAAACGATCCGTGCAGTATAGTATCTTTATCCGGATACGGCTGTTCGCGCGCGTGCGGCGGTTTATGTTTCGCGCCGGGCGTGACGATAGAAGTACGGGGAACCGGTACAATGAGATCGAAAACAGCGATAATTATACTTCTCGGCCTGGCGCTCTGCGGAACTGGCGCACCGGCGCAGACGAAGGGAAAGGAAAAGGCCGGGGACGATGGCTTTAAAAAGGCCACCGCCTACTTCTACGAGCGCAAGTTCGAGATGGCGGAAATTCTTCTTCAAGAGGAACTAAGGAAGAATCCTGAGAACCGCCTTGCCTATTCCTACCTGGGCGACATCTTCCTCTATAAAAAGCGCCTGGATGGCGCTATGGAGCTCTATAAAAAGGCCCTGGAACTGGACCCCAAAGGCGCCGAGGAGTACTTCAGGCTGGGACAGATTCATTATTACAAGAAAGAAGCCTTCCCCGCCATCCAGAACTTCGAGCGGGCCTACGCCCTCGATTCCAAGATCAAATTCTCGCACTACCACATAGGCCTCACGCACCTCATGCTGGAGCGCGACAAGCTGCGCACCATCGCAAGCTGGGAGAAATATCTCTCCATTGCGCCCGAGGACCCGCAGTATGAAAAGATACGGCGCGCCATCGAGCTCCTTAAAGATCCGAACTTCGTGCTGCCGCCGGTGGGAAGTGATGTTTCCATAGAGGAGGCCCTGCACCTGGGTGGCGCAGTGCTGCGCGAGACCGACCGCAAGGCCGAGGACAAGAAAGCGGGGCACGAGGGCAAGAAGACCAAGTCGAAACTGGAAGACATATACCGCGACGACGGACTTTGAACGGGGAGGCATAAACATGGCATCATTCCGCAGGGACAACACGGCACGCAACATCGGCATCGGGGCGCTCATATTGCTGCTTCTGGCCGGAGGAGGCTATCTCATCTACCGAAGCGCGGGCGATCCGCTGCGCGACATAGAGGATCTTCGCGTAAAGCAGATCGGCCTGTACGAAAAGCTGCTCGAGACAGACCCGGCCAATGTGGACATACTGGTTAAAATAGGCAACCTTTACAAATCCATCGGAGATATCGACCGCGCCATCGACTACTATAAAAAGGCGCTGGCCATCGATCCCAATAACTACGCCGCGCTGAACGAGCTGGGCCACGCCTACGCGCTCAAGGGCGATTACGAGAACGCCATTGCCGCGCTCGAACGGGCCAAGCGCTCTTTTCCGAAGATGCCTGTGGCCTATAACAAACTTGGCAACGTCTACGACGACCAGGACAAGCTCGACGCGGCGCTTGGCGAATACAAAAAGGCCATGAAGGTGGCGCCGAAGCACCAGGAGAGCTACTGGAACATCGCGCAGCAGCGCCTAAAAAAGGGCGATCTGCGCGGCGCGATCGAAATATTGAAAAAAGGCATAAAGGAAAACCCGAACGACCCTGAGGGCTACTACAACCTGGGCAATCTCTACATGCGCGCGCGCGATTATGGCAACGCGCTTAAAAACTTCGAAAAGGCCGCCGACCTCGATCCGCGCGTGTCGAAGTACCACCGCGGCGTGGGCGAGGCCGAGCTTCGGCTGGGTAACACCGACCGTGCTGTCGCCGCCTTCATGAAGGCGCTCCAGGCCGATCCCGGCGACGCGCTTGCCGCGGAGCGCCTTGGCGACATATACGCCAAGGACGCCGAATACCCCGGCGCGGTGAAGTACTACAGACAGGCCCTCTCCTATAACAGCCGCGACAAGAACCTTCAGCGTAAATATCTCGCCGCGCTCGCCAACCTGCGCAACACCGAACGCATGGCCGGTCGCGGTACGTCCGATGGCGGATCGCGTATCGTCGGCGACGGCCCCGGCGGCGACCGGATCGCCGGACGTTCCGACATCGCCCCCGGCGGCGACATGGGCGCGGAGTCGAACATAAAAACGCCCAAACCGCCCGATACAAAGGGCGACGCGGCGAAGTGGCGCGAGCTGGGCGACCGCTACCGCGACGCGAAGGACTACGACAACGCCATCAAGGCCTATAAAAAGGCCACCGAGATCGAACCCTCCGACGACTACTCGCACTACTGGCAGGGCCGCATCTATTACCACAACAAGCTCGACGAGGAGGCCAAAAAGTCCTTCCAGAACGCCATTGTTGCCAATCCCAAGAACGCCGATTCGCACTACCGGCTTGGGCTCATCCACTACATGAACGACAGGTTCGACACGGCCGCCCGCCATTTCGGCAAGGCCGTGGAAATACAGCCCGACTTCCCTCGCGCATATTACTCGCGCGGACTGGCGTACCACAAACTGAACGACCAGGGCCGGGCGATTAATGATTTAAAGACCGCCATACGGCAGGACCCGAAGCTCGACCGCGCTTATTTCAACCTTGGCGATATCTATTTGAAGAGCAAAAACTATCCCGAGGCGCTCGCCCAGTTCTCCAAGGACCGCGAACTTCGGCCCGACAATCCCGATACGAACTTCAAGCTTGCCGAGACCTATCACGAGATGAAATCGTATAACAACGCCTCGCAGTTCTACCAGAAGACGATAGACCTCGATCCCAATTACTCCCAGGCCTATTTCAACCTGGGGCTCATCAACGCCGAGAAGAATCAGTACCAGGCGGCCATTTCGCTATACCAGAAGGCGCTGTCGATAAAGGGCGACGATTACGCCACGCTCTACGAGCTGGGCAAGTCGCACGAGGCGCTGGGCGACGACAACAAGGCAATCGAGTACTACTCGAAGGCGATCGCCAAAAACCCCAACTACGCGAAGGCTTACATCAACCTGGGGAACCTCTACGCCAAGAACAACCTTAACGACAAGGCCATCCAGCAGTACAAGCTGGCAGCGACCAACGACCCTAAGTCCTATGACGCGCACTACAACCTCGCCAACGCCTACCGCGAGGCCAAGCTCTACGACGAGGCCATAGAGGAATACAAGACCGCCATCGACCTCAACCCGATGGACTCCAAGGCCCATTTTTTCCAGGGGATCGCCTATCGCGACAAGGGCGTGTACGACGACGCCGTGCGCGCCTTCGAGCGCTCGGTGCAGATCAACAAGAGCAACTGGCAGGGGCACGAGGAGCTGGGAATGATCTATTACCGCAAGATCAAGGACAGGCAGAAGGCCATCAGCAATTTCGAGCGGGTGCTCTCGCTCAAGCCCGACCACCCCAGCGCGGACAAGATCCAGGATATCCTGGGGCTTCTTAAAAAGGAGCCGTAGGCGCGAAACTCTTGACAGAGGAGAGGGGGCCGATAGCATCCAACGACAAACGACGATTTTGGACGGGATTCCGATGAACGCCATCACCCATCGCGCCGCAGGGGCGCTCTTTTGCATCGCCGCCGCGCTTTCCATCACGGCGGCCTCGTGCAGTATCCGCGTGCTCGACACTTCGCGCCTGCTCGACGACTTCCGCACCGAGGGCTTTCTTGACGGTGACCACTTTCAGGTGATCGTAAAGGGAAGGCCCGACCCGTCGGCGCGCGGACTGGTGGGCCGGCGCGAGAGCGCTCTTAAAGAGGCCGAGTCCGGAATCGCCAAAGCGGTCGCCGCGGGCATCGGCGCGTACCGGCTGGACCGGCTCATGCAGAGGCTCGAACCGGCCGACCGCGCGCGCGTCACCAACCTTGCGGAAGTCCGCGCCGAGATCGACAGGGAGTCGGCCGGGTACATCAAATACGGCTACCGCGCGTTCGAATATTACAACGAGGACCATTCCGCGGCGATCGTGTTCCGTATCTATCGCAAGGGATTGCAGAAATCGCTGGAGTCCGGTGGACCGAAACTCTCCCTGCCCGAAGACGCGCCCAAGAAAGGCGATAAAGAGGGAAATGGTTAACCGCATGTCATCATACCTGACACGCGCCACGGCTGCCGCCGTTATCATCCCCCTGCTCGCGTTCATCGTCTTTTTTTTTAACTGCGCCAAAGAGGTGAGGAAACCATCCCAGGTCGATATATGCCCGCCGACGATCGGCGACGGCCCGCGCGTGATGTTCGAGAAAGAGGGATTCATGAGCGCCGACGTGTACCGTGTGGTTATCGTGGAGCCGGAAAGGGTCTTCGACGCTGCGGCCGCGGCGAAAACGGCCCGCATACGCGCGCTCAGTTCGCTCCAGAAATACCTTCAATCGCGGGACATGGTGGTGGACCAGAACGTTACGGCGCGCCTGCTCGCGCTAATCGACGAAAGCGGGCATATCGGCGAATCGACCGCGAACGGCGCGGGGCGGTGCGTGTACTATTTCGACATTACCAGGCCGCGCCTGGCGGAGTACGTGTTGTCCATCTCGAGGAAGCGGTAAATTCTCCCGGCTACCTGCTGTTGCGGTAGATGTAGTAGGCGAGGTTTTGGAAGATGAACATCTCGAGCTTCTCCCGGTGTTCATCGTAGATGCTGCTGAACATCACGCCAACCCCATAGGTGTCGCCGGAGAGCCTGTCCACGCGGACCACCATGGCGAGCGCCTCGATGTCCCTGAGTTCGATGTCCATCGACGAAAGATCTATATGCACCCGTATGATGCTCGAAATCTCCATGGGCTGGCTGAACTTGAAGTAAAACCCGCCCTTGCTGATGTTGACGAGCGTCCCCACAAAATCGAAGGCCTCGGTCTCGTCTCTCGATGATTCTATGAGCGTCTCGACGATGCGCACCGGCACCTCGATGTCGAGGCGAAAATGCTTTCGCCGAACGCTCGCCCTGCGGTCGGCGTCGCGCTTCTTCTTGGGTTCGGGCTCAACATCCACGAGCGGGCGCTTGCGCCGCTCGTCGGTTCTCCTGTCCTTTTTGTCGCGCCCGGCGTAGTTCTGCACCATCCAGATGTCGAACTCCTTTTCGAACCACGTCAGCATGGCTTCTTCCCTGGACAGGAACGAGTCGCCGATTTTATTCTCCATGTAAAATCGTTCGATTTCCTTCTTTATCTCCGAAGAAAGGTCTTCGTATTTGATATAATTCCTCTTCATACGCCCTCCATCGGATGCGAACGAATACCGCCCAGCCTGTGATCGAAAGTTCGAGGTGATATGCGCCGGATTTACCGCCGGTGTGCGCATACCGGCCGCGCTGCGACACCGTGGAATATCGAGTTATCAGTCCAGGTCAGCTTATGTATGACAATTATACCGTAAAAAAGCAATTATTTTCTTGCAAAAGGAACGATATTATTATTATAAACAAACATTGTAGTTTTATTCAGCGTCCGCACGGCGGCCGCCACGGAAGACCGTCCGCCTGATGAAGAATACGAAAGTGAAATATTCGATATATATCACCCTCCTCGCCGCCGCATTGGCGTTTTCGACGGCGTCAGCAGCCGAGGAACAGCCGTCTTACTGCACGCTCGGCCAGCCAGAAACGATCAGCACCATCCTTTCCAAAGAAAACAACATAGTCCATCTCAAGCTCGCCATCGAGCTCCTCAAGGCCATCGACGACACTTACGTCGATATATACAAAAACCTGAACTCCGGCAAAAAGCTTATCGTCTTCGTGGATCCCGCGCACGGCAAGCTGGATAACGGCGCCTGGGAGGGCGAGATGACCGGTCGCCTGAGTTCGACGGGGCTCCCCGAGGAATACTACTCGATCATGCTCTCGCGCGAGCTATACCGGACGCTTTCGGCCAACCGATTCATCGAGGTCCGATCGACCGATGACTTCATGACTGTGATGAAGGGTAAGAGCGACATCTACAGAAACATCCCCTTCGTCGACACGGTTCGAATGGCGACCGAAGCGGGCGCCTTCATCATCGTGAGCGAACATCTCAATAACATCGCGTCCATTGTCAAGGCCAGCGGGCTCATGAACATACCGGGAGTCCACATCACCACGGACAGATGGGGAAACCGCTACCTCTCATATGTCAGGGACGTCCACCGCGGTTTTCTCACACTCTACAACAAGTACGACGCGACCGATTTTTCCCGACGCTATGCCCTGAACCTCAAGGAGGCCCTCTTGGCGCGGGGCATGCGGGCCAACAGCTGGCAGTTCGGCGCCGTCCCCGACGACCGCTTCTCGTACTTCGTGGACTTTCCCATCTCGGTGATCTACGAGTCGGGCTTCATCTCCAATCCCGAGGACGAGGAATTCCTGCGCGATCCCGAAAACCAGCGTCTTATAGTGCGCGGCCAGTACGAGTCTCTGATTGAAACCGTCCGCGAGGTCTTCGGCGTCGACATCTCGGGCGGAACTCCGGTGCGCGTCGGAAAGGCCCCGGACGAGCTCATCGAGCTTCTCAAGCTCTCGCGCCTTGTGATCTTCTATATAACCAACTGCGAGGCGCAGAAGGCTATCGGCGTCATCAACCTCATGGAAAAAAAGTTCGCCGGTGTCAACCCGCAGTTCGTGGCCCCGTACCGCGAGATAAAGAACACGCTTGTACGGGCCGACAGCTACTTCCGCCAGGGCATGGCCCATCTTAAGAAGAAAAACTATAAAAGCGCCACCTGGTGCCTGCAGCGAGCCAAGCGCACGCTGCGCTACCGCCCCCTGTATTCGTCGCTGTTCGCGCGCTACTCGGGGCAATACCAGGAGATGGGCGTTCCCGGTCGCGCCGTGGACCTCTTCGTCTACAATCCGAAGAAGCTACCGCCGGCGACGTCGCGTCCGACCCCTCCGCTCGTACCCGTTCGTTCCGCCGCGCTCACGACGCCGATCATTTTGGCGGTGGACAGCGACCAGACGCTGGAGAACGCCGTTAAAAAGGCCCTCAGTCCGGACAAAAAAACACTGGAACGCCTGATCAAGTCGTTCACAAACGCGTATACGTTCAAGAGTGTAAAGACCGGCGGCAAATGGCGCAAGCTGCGGCAGAAGGTTAATTTCGGACCGGGCATATATATCGTTAGACTCGACCGCAACCTGAACGTGGTATCGGTAAAGCCGGTTAAAAAAGTGGCGCTCATCCCGGCAAAATTCCAGAACCACCAGTATTTAAAGAATTCGTATTTCGCCCTTGAGCACAAAGAACGCGCGCTCTGACATCCCCGGCCCCCGCCCCCGGGCCTACAACTTCTTCGGCGACTACCTGTGGAACACCTACGGCGCGCGCGTCCTGAAACTTCCCATTGACGCCGGGTTCACCTGTCCCAACCGCGACGGCACAACGGGGGATTCCGGATGCGTCTTCTGCTCGGAAGAGGGCTCGGCCTCGCCGACCGCGCTCCGGGCCAAAGGCATACGTGAACAGATGGAGAATGCCCGCCGGAGCTTTCACCGCTCCGAGGCCGAGACCCGCTACATTGCCTATTTCCAGGCCTTCACCAACACCTACGCCCCGGTCGAACGACTCAGAAAACTCTACGACACGGCCCTCGCCGGCGAAGGCGTCATGGGTCTCATGATCGCCACCCGCCCAGACTGCCTGGGCGACGATGTGCTCGACCTCGTGGCCTCGTACGCGCGCCCTGGTTTCGAGCTGTGGCTGGAGGTCGGCATGCAGACCATGCACGGACATAGCCTCGAGTTTTTGCGCCGCGGCCACACGCACTCGGTCACACGCGACGCCGTTCTGCGCGCGGCTCGGCGCGGCATAGCCGTCTGCGCGCACATAATACTGGGCATTCCGGGCGAATCGTGGGAGGACATGATGGCCACGGCCGTCGAGGTGTCCGCCCTGCCCGTCCGCGGGGTCAAAATCCATCACCTGCACGTAATCGCAGGTACGGAACTTGAACGGTTGTACCGCGCGTCTGATTTTTACCTTCCCTCGCTCGGGGAGTACGTGTCGACCGTCTGCGATTTTCTGGAACGCCTCAGGCCCTGCATCCTCATACACCGTCTCCTGGGTGACCGCGCTCCGGCAACGCTCGTCGCCCCGGCCTGGGGGCTCCACAAGGGCACGGTGCTTGGAGCGATCGACGAGGAGTTCGGGCGGCGCGTCACGCGGCAGGGATTTTTATGGCGGGAAGAGTAAAGCTCGACGTGAAACCGGAAAGGTTTCAGAAAAATAACGGGAGGGGAGCGTAAGCCGAATCCTGTTTACACGGCCATTTATCTTGGACGCACGTCACCGTACGCCTCCTTGCGACCTACCCGCAACCTCGGACGGGCCGTCCTCGAACGGTTGCCTATTTGGTCTTGCACCGGATGGGGTTTGCACTGCCGCCCCCCTCGCGGGGGGCGCGGTGAGCTCTTACCCCGCCATTTCACCCTTACCCCGCGCTTTCGCGCCGGGCGGTATGTTTTCTGTTGCACTTTCCGTCGCCTCGCGGCGCCCGGGCGTTACCCGGCATCCTGCCCTGCGGTGTTCGGACTTTCCTCACCGCCCGCCTTGCGGCGGGCCAGCGCGGCCGCGTGCCCCCCTCCCGCGATGTTCAGTATCGATTGCGTCAATTGTACGTCCAGCGTTTATTTTTTTCGATTGAAATAATCGGCGGCACTTCCGACGCCTGCCGGTGCACCCGCGACCGCTCATATTACGGTTGCGGGTGCACCGGCCCGTTCGTAGAAAGCGAGCGCGTTGGTGCCGTACGTCCGGTGGTCGGCCAGGCGCAGCGAGCCGACCGTTTCTTCCAGTTTATTGTGTATATAGTGCTGGACGATAGCGCTGCCGTCCGGGGCGAGAAGGTCGTGGCGTTCGATTTCCCCGAGCACGCTCCGGTAAACCGACGCTTCTCCGCGCGTTTTTTCGTAGGGCGGGTCCAGGTATATAAAATCGAAGCGCACTCCGCGCGAATGCATCAATCGCATACAGCGCGAAGCGGGAAAGTTGAACAGCAGCACGCCCTCAGCCTCCTCGCCCCAGTCGGCGAGCAGTTTGCGGATGAATTCGAAGCGGCGGCGCTCCTTTTCATTGAAGACCACCGGCGAACACCCCCGGCTGAGCGCTTCGATTCCCACCTGCCCGGAACAGCTGTACAGATCCAGGAACGATTTCCCGGCAAGGTCGCCGCCCAGCACCGAGAAAAGGGCCTCCTTGACCATGTCCGGGGTTACGCTGGCGTCGCCATGGCGGCGCACGTTGAAGGGGATGGTCCGGCCTTTCAGCCTTCCCGTTATGACCCTCATGGCGACAGTCAGTCCTTTTCCTTGAGCGACCTGTTTAGCTCTTTGAGAAGGGCCTTGAGATCCAGACCGTTGTTCAGCGCCACCTTTTCGATGGTGTCTTCCTTCGCACCCCTGCACGAAGCACAGTCGAGCCTGTGTTTTTTAAAGACCGCGGCCACCGCCGTCGACTTCTTCATGGCCTCTTCGACCGTGGTTTTTCCTTTTATTTCCATTGTTTGGTCCTTTATATAATCGATATTTACTCTTTGCATCAGGGCTGAATTTTTATTAAAAGACATAGCTGCTCTCCGGCTAACCGACCAGACGGGCCAATACGGACTCCGACGGTTGAACCATGATACGACGAGCATAATTCTTCAACGATTTTTTCTGTACCGGGCATCGAGTGACCCGCTGGTCCCGCGGCTCCTAATCACGTTCAGGGTGTTCTATCAGCCGGCTGACTATGATCGAGTAAAGCTTAGGAAGTATCTCGTAGAGCCATTCTATATACTCCGCGGACAGGGGTGTAACCCGGGCCCCTCTACGGGGGATCAGTTCGGCGAGCCTGTTTTTTCTTAGAATCTGCACGGCGCCGGCCATGGGCGTCTTAATCGAAAAACTGAACGGAAATGCCGCGATTAACTGCAAGGACAACAGCCGGGGCCCTCTGGCGGAGTAAGATTATGCACATGCAAAAATACCGGGGATTGTTGACATTAAAAAAGCTGGTGGCGCAGGTCAAGGGAGAGTACTCTATTGATAATAAATTCCGTACAGGGCGGGCACCAAACCCCGGATGCAAAGATTTCAGGCAACATGCATGGGAAGCAATCGTGGCACTCGACGTTAAACAATGACCTAAATTCCAACCCGTTTGTCAGACTCCCCACCGCCGCAGGCATCCTTCCACCGCCTCAAGCGCCGGCGAGCCCTCAAACTCGAAAACAGTCTAAGGTATGGGACGCCATGTACTTTCATTTGACATTTCACCGCGCCCGTGCACCCTCTTAAATGCCGGCGGGCTTGAACGTCCGGCCATACCGCCCGAGGAGCCTGCCTATGCCGCGTGGAAGTATTCTTATCGTAAGGGCCCCGTCGCCGAAAAGCCATCAGTTAGGCGCCCTGCTCCGTGGGCACGGCTTTTCGATTACCGAGCTGTCATTCAGAGAATTCAGGGAAACCGCCGCAACCGGCAAAAGCTTCGACCTGATACTCTACCATCTTGACGATTCGATCGCGGCGGACTGCGCGCCGGACGACCTGCTCGGCCGTCACGACGCACCGTCGCTTGCCATCGCCCCCGCCGCGGCCGACTTCGAGTACCTCCAGAACTGTCTCAGGTGCGGAATGGGTAACTTCCTTACATTCCCCTACGGGAAACGATCGCTCGTCAAACGCATCGAGGAAATCATAAGCTCGGGAGGAACGGCAGTTCCAAACGGCGACGAAAAGCTGAGGCTCTTCATGCGGCACGGCGAAGAAGCGGATTCGATTGAGCTCGGGAAGAAACAGCTCGTCGATTTCATTGTTTCATCGCTGGAGAACTCCATTCACAGCTCCAGGTTGCTCCGCAAATTCCATGGCGGGAGCAGGCTCGTCGCGGAAACAGATAATCTGACACAAAACGCGCAGACGCTATCCGCGCGCGCCGGAGACAAGATACTGCTCGAGCAGGAGATATTCCACGCGATAGAGAGGGACGAGTTCGAGATGTTTTACCAGCCCATTGTCGACATGACTGCGGGCGGGATAGTCGGCTTCGAGTCGCTCATACGGTGGAAGCACCCTGACCGCGGATACGTTTCACCCGCGGAGTTCATCCCTTTCGCCGAGGAATCGGCGCTAATCCTT
This sequence comes from Spirochaetota bacterium, assembly GCA_035477215.1. Classification (NCBI taxonomy): domain Bacteria; kingdom Pseudomonadati; phylum Spirochaetota; species Spirochaetota bacterium. The sequence goes on from DATIKU010000061.1 coordinate 86,456, forward strand.
TCACTGGGATTCATTGCGATAGAGAAGACCTGCAGGCAGCTACGCGATTGGCACGACACCTTCACGGACGCAGGCCCCCTGAGTGCATCCATCAACCTCTCCACCGTGCAGTTCATCCATCCCGAACTCGCGGAAGAGATCACCGGAATTGTCGATGGCATCGGAATTCCTCACGAGTATATCCGCTTCGAGATCACCGAAAGCACCCTTATGGCCGACATGGACTCGGCCAACATGATGCTGTTAAAGCTCAAGTCGATGAATTACAAACTGTACATGGACGACTTCGGCACCGGCTACTCCTCGCTGAGCTACCTGCGGCATTTCCCGATGGACGTAATCAAAATCGACCGGTCGTTCATCAAGTACATGGGGATCGACGACGAAAGCCTCGTCATTACAAAGACCATCATCGATCTCGCGCATAACCTGGGAAAGCTTGTGGTCGCCGAGGGCATCGAGACGGAGGAGCACCTGGCGATACTGCGCGAAATGGGCTGCGATTACGGCCAGGGCTACCTGTTTTCGCCGCCCCTCTGTGCGGCGGACACTCGGGCGCTGCTGGCGAAGAGGCAGCGCTGGTAAAAATCCCCCCGCCTCCGGCGCGCCCCATTCGATGAAGGGGGCTCCTGTTACATTGGCTTCCGGTTGAGTATTTCGCCTGATATAGCCTGGAGATTTACCGCCGACCGGCCACATCAATACGGCTCCACTTTACAACAGAAGAGCTGTGACGCACACGATGTGCTAATGCCGTCGTTGCGACAGGAGGTCGCGTCGTCAGCCGGGACGGCGGCTGAAAGGATTCAAACAAGTTCTGTGAAAAACAAACCGGTATTTTCGATAAAGCTCCCTTTTACCAAAGGGGAGCTGCCGGCGGCGGAGGGGATTTACGCCGGGGCCCCGCCGAGAGGCGGTCGCTGCTGCGGATTCCGTTTGCGTGGTCTGCGCGGGCGGCGGCGCTTCTTCGGTTTCGGGGTTTCAGTCGGATCGGCACATTCAGCCGGCGGTTTCAGCGGCGGCCTTCGGTCACTCCCTCCATGTGCGGACGCCGCCGGTCTGGTGCCGATGGGTTCGCCCGCCGGGTGCGCGAAGCGCCGCCAGTATGCGAGCTGTTCGCCGTGTTTTCCCGTCGCCTCCGCCAGGATTTCGAAAAAGAGCATGGCGTGCGGAAAGTAGGCGTTGCCCGCGAATTTATTCTCGAACTTCTTCCAGTTTTTTCCGCCGCCCGGGCGCATGAGGATCATCTGGCGGGCGGCCGTATTGCAGATATTGTCCCACTCCGGCCTGGGGAGTCTGAGCTTCCCGGCCATCTCGCCGAACCGCTCCTTGAGAAGTATAAAGGCCTCCTGGAAGGACTGCCTGCCGCCATCGGTGCCCGTCGCTTCCACGAACAGGTCGTACAGGAGCGCGGTGATGAGCACGCTCACCGGCAGGTCCTCCCCCTTCGCGTGGCGGCGGTCGACAACCGCAAGACGCCTGAAAAGCCCGTCGTGGTAGCGCTCGGACGCGAATTCCGGCAGCCACTCCCGTAAAAGGTTGAAACGAATGAGGTTCCGCATGGTCCCCTCGGAGGAGCCGCAACGGAGTATCTTGAAGAGCTCTTCGCGGAGGCGCTGATCGTTCGCCTGTTTTATAAGGGGTGCGCAGGATTTCGCCGCCTTGAGGTCGGCCCTCGATGGCTGGAAGTCGAGCTGGGCGCAGAAGCGGGCCGCGCGGATGATGCGCACCGGGTCTTCGGCGAAGCGCGTTACCGGATCGCCTATCGAGCGAAGGAGTTTCTTTTCGAGATCGCGCAACCCTCCGGTATAATCGACAACCGACGAGTCGGCGCTGTTAAAATACAGTGAATTTACCGTAAAATCGCGCCGCTGAGCGTCACCTTCGATCGCGCCGAAGACATTGTTGGCGGCGTATCGCCCGCCCTGCACCTCCTCCGGGTCGACGGCCGCGCGAAACGTCGCCACCTCCACGAAGCGGTCGCGGCTGATGTACACGTGAGCGAGGCGGAATCGCCTTCCTATGAGGAAACAGCGACGGAAGAGTTGCTTCACCTGCCGGGGACGCGCGTCGGTGGCGATATCGAAGTCCTTGGGCTTTTTGCCAAGCAAGAGGTCGCGCACGCAGCCTCCTACAAGGTATGCCTTGAAACCGCCGCGCCTTATCCGCGCCAGGATTTCGAGCACCTCGGGATCGATCGAACCTCTCGACATTACGTGACGGTCGGTTGGAAGTATGATGGGGTACTTTTTACGAAAAATTGACAGAACGGAGATCATAGGGCGTGCCGGCTATATTTATAGTATAAGGGCGACATTGTGATGGGGCCGTTTGAATTTGTCAATCCCAGCACGGATTATTATCAATATTTTCGTGGCGCCGCCCGCCCCGCCGCCGGTCACGCTCACTTTCCTTTCATCATGTCCGCCATCTTTTCGACGAACTTCCGGAACTCCTTTCGCTCGTTCGCGTACGCCTCCTCCAGCGTGGCCCCGTTCCGATACTCGATTAGCCCCTTTATGGTCATCATCATCTCACGGTTCACCGCGCATATCTGGGAGGCGATCTCCATGGCGCGCGGAAGGAGCCGTTCGGCCGGAACGACCTCGTTCACCAGGCCATAGCGGAGCGCCTGCTCGGCGTTGAAATACTGGCAGGTGAGCGACATCTGTTTTGCCATGCGCTGGCCGACGGCCTGCTGCAATAACTGCGTCATTCCCCACCCCGGGTGTATGCCGACCTTGGCGTGGGTATCGCCGAATATGGCGTTCTCGGATGCTATGAGGAAATCGCAGTTGAGCGCGATCTCGAAACCGCCCGTTATCGCGTGCCCGTTGATCGCGCCAATCACCGGTTTGCGGCAGGCGCCGATAATGTCGGGGTATTCCTTGCCGTCGCCCCGCGGGTCGAACAGCTCCTCCTTGCCGAGCACCGAAAGGTCGATCCCTGTGCAGAATGATTTTCCGTTCCCGGTGATTATGGCGACCGTGATGGCGTCGTTACGCGAAACCTCGTCGATCGCGTCGTAGAGCATGGCAAGCAGTTCCCGGTTGAAACAGTTGCGCCGCTGCGGGCGGTTGAGCGTGATGACGGCTATGCCGTTTTCGACCTCGAACAGTAATGGCTTTTCCATGTTATCCCCCTTGTTATACACGGGCACCATGTGCCCCAATTTCAGACTTATATCTCACGCCCCGCCCCGGCCCCTTCGTGAACCGCCTCGATGAGGCGCCGCGGCCGCACGGCATCGCCTACGGTTACACAGGCGAGTCCCGACTTTTTTACCGCCTCTTCGAGCACTTGCTCCGAACGCGCTCCCAGCGCCGTCACCACCATGGCGGCGGGCTCCGACTGTTCCTTTCCTTCCAGTTCGTAGCGCACACAGTCGGCACCGATGGACGTGACCCTGGCGCCCAGCACCAGTCTGCCTCCTTTTTTAAGCCTGCGGTGCAGCCAGTAACCGTGAGCGGTGAAGGGCGGCACCGGCGGTGCCGCGCTCATTTCAAGAACGGTCACCGTGACCCCCCGCTCCATCAGAAAATCGGCGGTCTCCATGCCCACATAGCCCGCGCCGAGCACAACGGCCGGGCTTATAATTTCGGACTTTCCGGTAAGGACATCGCGTGCTTCGCGCACGATTACGCCGTCGATTCCCGGAATGTCCGACACCGAGGGAAGCGCGCCCGTTGCGAGGATTACCGCCTCCGGCGTCCCGGCAGCTATCATCTCCCCCGTAACCTCGGTTCCATACCGTATCGCCACGCCCGCCTTCCCGGCCATCCGATTCGCCCAGCGCGTCCATTTGGCCAGGCCCTCCTTGTGCGGTGGTTTGCTCGCCGGGATAAGCTGCCCGCCCGGCTCCGCCTCCCGTTCGAACACCGTTACACGGTGACCGCGCGCGGCGGCCTCCAGCGCGGCCGAGAGCCCGGCGGGACCCGCACCGATCACCCAGACTTCCTTCGCAGCGGGAGCCTTTTCACCGGTGCGCCGGTACTCGTACCCGCAGTCCGGGTTGACGGTGCACGTCGCGGTGCGCATCTCGAAGTTAAGCCGGTCGATGCATCCCTGGTTGCACGAGAGGCACCAGCGGATATCGTCATACGCGCCGGACTGCGCCTTGACGAGCACGTCCGGATCGGCCAGAAGCTGGCGGCCGAAGCTTATAAGATCGGCATCGCCGCGTTCGATCGCGGCGTCGGCCGTGCGCGGGTCGGTGATCCTGCCCACGCCGATGACCGGCACCGTAACGGCTTCCTTTATTTCCCGCGCGCGGAAAAGGTTGAACCCCTCCTCCATGTCCGAGGACGCGATGGTGAGCCCGCCCGGCGTGGAATAAACACCGAGCGATACATGCAGCGCGTCGGCACCCGCCTCCACAAGCCGCGGCGCGAGCCATTTCATATACCTTAAATCGTATCCGCCCCGTATGAGCTCGTCCGAGGAAACGCGCATGATGACCGGAAATCCCGGCCCGACGAGCGCACGTATGGCGCGCAGCACCTCGATCGCGAAGCGCGCGCGGTTTTCGTCCGAGCCGCCGTATTCGTCGGTGCGCTTGTTCGAAAACGGAGAGAGAAACTGGCAGACAAGGTAGCCGTGCGCACCGTGGACCTCGACCGCGTCGAAACCCGCGTCGCGCGCCCGCCGTGCCGCTTCGGCATATGCGCGGGCCACCTCGTGGATGCGCGCGACCGACATGGCTTCACAGGGCTGATTGAGGATGGCGCTGGGAACATCCGACGGCGCCTCAGGCATCGCGCCCGTAAAGTCCTTCATGGTCTCCCTGCCGGCGTGATGCAGCTGGAGCGCTGTCGCGGCCCCCGCCGCGTGCACGGCCCCGGCCAGCGCCGCAAGGCCCGGAATGTGGTCATCGCTCCAGGCGCCGATCTCGGCGGGAAAGCCCTTGCCGCGCGGATCGACCGCGCAGATCTCGGTGATGACGAGTCCGACTCCTCCCCGCGCTCGCCGTTCCAGGTAGCGGATGAGACGCTCGCTCACCGAGCCGTCTTTGTTGCCGTAGCCGGTGGCCATGGGCGGCATCACCGCGCGGTTTTTCAGTCGGAGAGAGTTGATCGTAACGGGTGAGAAAATGCGTTCGAGCTTCCCGCTCATGTTTTCCTCCATATCAAATAGCGTAACAACGTCGATACGTCGCCCTGATCATTCAGCGTCCGCATAGCGTCCCGCCGGGCAGTGGGCGGAATAACTCACCCCGACCCCAGCAGAGTCAGGACCGACCGCTTGATATCGCGACGGTACGATTCCGCGTCTTCGTCACTTACGTAAAAGTGCTTGAAATGCCGGTACCCCTCGAGCAGCGACATCACGATCTCCGCCGTTCTTCGCGGATCGCGCCGCCCGATGATTCCGGCCTCGCCGAGCGCCAGGAACTCCCCGGCGAGGAACTTTTTGTAGCGCGCGTACAGACGCCTGACGCGCTCGTCGATTTCACTGTTTCTGAAGCTGATCGATATCACGGAAAAATCGGCCGCGATCCCGGTCATGCGGTACCACTCGTCCCCCACCAGTATGTCCACCAGCCGCTCGAGCCGCCTAACCGGATCGGTCGTGTACGATTCCATGCCCTCTATCAAGATGCCGTATTCGCGGACGATGCGGTCCACGGCCGCTATGACCAGCTTCTCCTTGGTGGAAAAATAGTGCATGATAAGGCTGGGGTGAATACCCATCCTCTTCGCGATTTTAGCGATGGAGACGCCCTCGATTCCTTCTTCTATCAGGATGTCGTAGAAGCTTTTAAGTATTTCGGGCTTTCGGAGTTCCGCATTCTGGCGTGCTTTCATGTCGAAGACTGCCCAGTTTGTTAACTGTATATTCAGTTAGCAAGCAGGGCCTTAACTGTCAACAATAAAAATACACAAAGAATTGACCATGGGTAAAACGCATACGCTGTACACTCGTCGAAATTAGTTCACTTCTGCATCGCCGGCGCACGGAGCGATGAGGCGGACCGAGCGAATCGACGACGAAGACCGCTCCCGGACCGCGCCGGTCCCCCGCCTTACGATCATTTTATCGGAAGGCCGCCGAGGAGACGGGCAACGGCGACGCTTCGCGGAAGGGTGGATGGGCCGGCTGTCCTCATATGGATATGTCTGAAATCCGCAGCCGCGCTCACCGGCGCACGGCCTGCAGGGCGCGCTCGATGAGCATCTCGAAGAGGTTCTTGTGTGAGAAAGAAAACGAGGTGAACATGGTGTAGGCCTTGGTCATGACGTTCGAGAGGTCGACCTCGGTCACGAAATGGGAATACCCTCCGTGGTGCCGTTTCAATAATCCCAGCTCCCCGGCCACCTGGAAGATGTTCGCGCGGGTGAACACGTTGGTGAAGGCGCCGTTCGGAAGGCTGAAGCTGTATCCCATCTCGCCGTTGGGCCGGGGGTGCAGGACGAGTCTCATGGGCACGAGGTGGCCGCGCGCCTCTATGACCCCGCGGTCCAGTTCGGGGTTCATCTCGGTTATCGAGCAGTTGTTGCGGGCGTCCTGCTCGAGCCGGTACACCTCGATACGCTTGAGGCGCTCGGCCAGCGAAGATGAGGGGTTCCGCGCCGAAACGGACTTCGCCGTATTTTCGCAGAAGATGCAGAGCCGCGCGAGGCACTCGCTGAACGAATCGATGCCCTTGCGGAAAAAGTGAATCGCCCCGCGTTCGTCGGAAACGAAGAAATGGCAGTACTTGGTCGTCTTCTGGAAATATATCCTTATGACGCCTTCCCCGTGGTTTTCCTCGATCTTCCGAAGGTAATTGAGTTCGGGTATCATGGGATCGAAGCCGTACCGGGCGAGCGCGCCGGTGTTCATCCCCAGGCCGAAGAGCATCTTCGCCTCGGAATCGAAAGAGGTCGCCACGACGGTCTCGGCGGTCGGGGTCTTCCTGTTCGAGAAGACGAACCAGGTGTTCCCCAGCATGGTCACGTATCGCTTCCTGGCCGGGGTGCGGTCCTCGACGAACAGCAAATGCATGCTTTTGAGAAGCAAGTTGATGCGGTCGAAATCGCGGCTGGATGTGTACGGTTGTGACGATGAAAGCCTGAGCGCCCGCTCGTAATCGCGCCGGGTGACGAGCGCGCCGTTGAGCACCGCCGTCGCGATCTTCGCTATGTCGAGCTCGCTTTTATAGGTTTCGAACCTGGTCTCGCCCCAGCTGTTGTGGTAGAGAAAGATGATATCCTCGATCTTCTTGGCGTATTTTGAATACGGATTGATGATGATATAGTTGATGATGGGAAACGGGTCCCGGACGAAATAACCGTTCTGGATCTGCAGGCGCTTGAACGCGAAATGCACCGTAAGCTCGGTCACGAGATCGCGGATGTAGTTGGGATCGACGGCGTGGATGCCGGACTGTATTTCCAGGCGGGTGTAGTCCTTCTGGAATATCCTGTTCGTCGCGATCCATACGATAATGCCGATGAAGGTCTCGTCCTTGTGGAAGATCACCTTGGCCGGGTAGTTTTTCACGATGATCCGCTTGGAGAGCAGCCAGAACTCCCTGCCGTCGCGGTCGCGCACGAATTCCACTGTCAGCAGCTTTTCCTGGGGGTAGCCCTTGAAGCTGAGGGAATTGTCGATCTTGTTGGCCGAGATCGAGAAATGGGAATGTATCTTCCGGGTTATGCCTTTTAAATCATCGCCCGAGAGTTTGTGGGCGATCTTGTCCGTTTCGATGACGTTGAGGATGTCGCGATACCCGCGCAGAACATATTTCTTGGTGTCGTTCATCAGCCTGTTGACGGAATCGATGTCCTGGGTTTCGAACTCGTCCATCTGGCGGATCATGGATTCCGACCAGTTCCATTTCTTAGTGTAGGCCTGCATGATCCTGGTCTTTTCCGAGAGCTCGACCTTCTCGCCGTTGTCGAGAAAACGCGACAGGCGCGGGTCCACCTTCAGGTAAAAACAGACATTGAGCAGATCGGTGGCATTGGCGTCGTTTACGATGGAATTGTAATAATTGAAGACGTGGTTGAACATGATGACGTACGAGTCAATGTTCTGTATTCCCAGTTTTCCTTCGTGTACGTTCTTTTTAATGATGTTGCTGATGAACGGGTTCGCGCCCGTGCTGTGTATGTAGCGCTCCAGAAGCCCGAGCTTGATGATGGACTTGAAGGGATTCCCCAGGGATTTCAGCAGCTGAAAGAGCGCCGAGACGAGAAAGTCCTCACGTTTTATGTTGTAAAGGTTTCCCAGGTCCACGAACTCGCCCGCGTAGCGGGTATCCTGCGCGATCCCAAGCCACTCCTCGTACACCGTGTCGTTCGAGCCGGCGGGCACCATCCACCAGAACGGCGTTTTACCGCTCACGACGATTGAGCTTCGAAAAAACTCTTCTTTCAGCAGCTCCCCGAGCGAGGCGCCGGAGAAGTTTTCCTCGCTGTCGTCGTCAAAGATGTTTTTTTTAACCTTTTTAATATCGTTGAGGAAAAAATGGACCTCGATGTTGAACTTTTCCTCTATCCAATTCTCGATGGCGCGGCACTTGCCCCTGAACAGCCTGAGCGATTCCGGGCCCACACGGCGCTCGTCGGCGCATACCCAGAAGTCGAAATCGGAGTGCGCGTTGTAGGCGATGGTGCCGCCGCTTCCCATGAGAGCGAACATCTCGACGAAGGGGACCTCCGGTTTCTGCGGGCTCAGCGGGACCGACGGGAAATGCGCCTGGATGAAGGCCGCGCCCCTCTCCCCGAGATGGAATCCATGAAGACCCAGTGGCATTTTATCGGACTGAACGTAACCCGGCAGTCCATGCAGGTTGTATCCGAGCAGGAAGGGAATCACCTCGAAGAGGTCGATGGTTTTCTGGTCGGTGATCGAGGAATAGAGGTTCGCTATCTTGATATTGTTATAGCGGATGAACTTGTCCCTGTTCGCCTGTATCGTATCCGTGATTTCCTTTCGCTTGTCGTTGTCCATGGCGTTCACCGAATCATCGCGCTGCGGGCAGAACCCGCCCCACGGCATCAATTGAGGGCCACCGACCCGGAATGTCAAGTATTTGCAACTACCAAAACGGCAAATTAAGGAATATGTACCGGCAGGCGGCAGCAGCGTGGAACATGCCCCCGGCGGCGATAATACTCTGAATGACAGGCTACCGCTTCCGCCGGGGGTTCCGGAGATCTGGAATACGAGCGCGGGCGGAAATAAGCGTCAGATCGACAGCTTCAGTCCCAGGTTTACCGAATGCGTACGAAAAAACTCACGGTCATTGTTGTCATACTTACTGTTCAGAAATAAATACTCGGTGAACAGCCAGAGCGGTCCGTACAGCGCATAGGCGAGCCCCCCACCCGCCATGCTGGTGGAGAAAAAGCGCCCCTTGGTCCGACGCGCGCCGGCGTCCGGTTTCAGGATATAATGGTCGTAACAGGAGAAACCGGCCCGTCCATAGACCGCGAGGTCCGTCGTGGGTATGGCCACCCGGAGGGCGATCGAAAGCCCCGTTGTTCTACGAATCACGTCGGCATCGCTGCCGTCCTTGCTCGTATCAAGCACCGAGGAGTTGTGAAAGAGCCCCGCCCCTATCTGGAGCGGGTGGATTCCGCCGGTAAGATGCGCATACCCCCCGTACTGCGGGCCCGTACTTTTGTCCGTATCGCGTTCCGGGTAATACACGTAATGCCGCCCCCACGAGCAGCCTCCGTACCCGGCGAGCTCGATTATCGCATACGCGCCCGTCCGCCCGGCCAGTACAATGAGCAGCGCCAGCACAAACCGGAAATATTTCATACTCAAACCCCTAATAAACGATAATCTTCGCCCCGTGGCCGGGGCGGTCAGCTTTTCCCGCCGTGGATGGAACGCAATTCACCTATCACCGCCTCCAGTACCTCCTTCCTCTCGATATATTGAGCCGCCTTCAGAAGCTGCAGGCTGTCCTTCGGCTTGAACTCGGCCATGGCGATCGTCATGTATTGAATCCGGTTTATCTTGCTGTTAAGCCAGCCGGTCAGGCGCGAAGGATCGTTGTCGGGTACCACCTCAACGCATTCCACGTCCGCGCATTCCGCGAGCAGCCTCAACGCTTCCACGATGAAGTTGTAACGATGATCGTCGGGCATGTAATCGCCGTGAGCGTTGCGAACGATCCGCCTGAGCCCGGACGGCGCGCCCTCCACCGGTCTCCACGACTCGCCGTTTTCCGTTGTACGCAACTCAAAAAATTCCAGGTATTCCCGCGCGGCCTGCTGCAATGTCTTCATGAAGGCTTCCCCATCATACCGGATATTTCGTAATCTGGACATTCAAACCTTTTATCATCCGGGCGATTATACCACGACCGTGGGACCGGCGCAAGAACAATCAGGGCGTACGCGGCCTACGCCCGCCGGACGACATCGCCCGCAAGCACTCTCTCGACGCAGGCGCCCTGGCGCACCACCGCCCTGCCGTTTACAAGAACGTGCTCTATCCCCTCCGGATATACTTCCGGGTTGTAAAAATCCGCCCCGCTTCGTAGTCGGTCCGGGTCGAATACCACGATGTCCGCGTGGAAACCCTTCGCGAGCGCTCCCCGTTTTTCGAGACCCATAACCTCCGCGGGCAGCGAGGTGATCTTTCGTATCGCCTCCTCCATGCCGAGCATCCGCCGCTCACCGGTGAAGGCGTGAATGAAGCGCGGGAAACAGTCATAGAACACGTGAGAGGGCCGCCCCACGGGGCGCAGGATCGCGTCGGTCGCGGGCATTGAGAGCGGGTGCGTAAACCCCGCCCACATCGAGCGGAAGACGAAGGGATCGTCGGGCACGGTGGGTGTGTGAAACACCAGCACCTGCCCGTTCTCCTCGATAAGAAGATCGCAGATTACATCGAAGGCCTCGCTCCCCGTCTCGCCGGCAATTTCGGGGAATGTCTTTCCCTCCATCCAGCGGTTGCCCTCGGTCGGGACCGCCATTACGCGAAGGCCGTCCCAGCCCGTCATCTTGAGGTAATTGAACGACCAGGTGGCGCCGTCGCGATGCGGCCAGTCGGGCTCGACTTGGTCGATATCGTGGATCACCCGGTTTCGAAAGGCCCGGTCGGCAAGACGTTCGAGCGCCTGGGACCGGCTCCCCTGTGAGACATACGGGGGAAGAAACGCGAGGAGTTCGGTAAAGCCCTGCGAGGTCGGCACCATGTCGAAATGGACATTGATGCCCTCGCGGCAGCGTTTCTCGATCGTCCGTATCTTGGGCACCAGCCCCCGCTCCACCGGTATCGGCAGCTTCAGCCTGTTGTAGGCGAAGGAGCCCAGGCGCACGGCCTGCCTGGTTAAGGAGGCAAGGCCGCGCGAATAGGGCTGCCAGTAGAGATGCGATATCTGTATCCGAACGCCGTTTCGCCGTCCCACCTCGAAAACCTCTTCCATGGCGAGGTCGAGCGTATGGGAATAGCTGCGCAGGTGCGAGGTGAAGATGCCGCCGTATTTTTTCAGCACGGAGCCCATGCGCACCAGCTCGTCGGTGTCGCTCATCGATCCGGGGAAATACTGCAGGCCCGTGGACAGCCCCAGGCAGCCCATCTCGAGGGACTCCTCGAGCAGGCGCTCCATGTCCATCATTTCGTCGGGGAAAAGCAGGCGGGTCTCCAGGCCCGACGAAGCGATGCGAAGCGTGCCGTGCCCGGCGAGCATGCCCATGTTGAGCAGCATCCCCCTCGCCCGTACCGTATCGAAATATTCCGCCGGCGTGCGCCAGGTGATGATGTCGTCCATCGGCCGGCCCGAAAGGTTTTCCAGGTGCGAGGCGACCAGGGCCCTGTTTTTTTCCGGAACATATGCAGCGGAAAAGCCGCAGTTGCCGCCGACAAAGGTGGTGACCCCCTGCATCACCAGGGGCTTTAAGATGCGGTCGTGGTCGGGAAGCGGCATGACGAAATCGGCGTGGGAATGGATGTCAATGAATCCCGGCGCCACGATTTTGCCCGCGGCGTCGATAGTCTCGCGGGCCGGTCCTTCCCCGGCATCTCCCACGGCGGTAATTCGGCCTTCACTTATCGCGATATCGCCCCGAAAGCCGGTCTTCCCCGTTCCATCGATGATCGTTCCGTCTTTGATCAGTATATCGTGCATGGCGTCCTCCGCAGGCAGGCGTTTCCGGGTATTCCCGTCCCATTCCTTAACATTAAGAACGACCGCCTGTCAACCGTTTCTATGTTCCAGGACCGTATCCCGCGCGCTCACCGTAAGTCTCATCAGTTTTTTCCCGCCTAAGCAAACGTCCCCTGCCGTAATTATACTCTTGACGTCGACGCCCGACCGACTATAGTATCGCCAGCGAAATGGAGAAAGGCGCCGCCCGCGCGCTCAATACCGCCACCGGACACCAGCGCATGACGAGAAAGAAAAAGGCCCTGTACACTGCCGTTATCGCCGCCGGCGCGCTCGCGCTGCTCTCCGCGTGCGCGACGCTGTACACGCTGTATATTAAAACCCCCGATCTTTCGCGCGGCGTCATCCCCCTCGCGGGGGCGCGGGGCGACATCATCATCCGGCGCGACGCGCTGGGCGTTCCGTTCGTTGAGGCGGCCGACGAGGGCGACCTCTTCTTCGGCGCGGGATTCGCCGCGGCCGCCGACCGCATGTGGCAGATGGAGGTGATGCGGATGGCCGGCCGGGGACGGCTTTCCGAGTTCACCGGGGCCGACTCGCTCCCCCTGGACCGCTTCCTCCGCGCGCTCGACATCCAGGCCTCGATCGGCTCCGCCCTCGCCTCGATCGACCCGCACTCGCTCCATATCCTCGAGAGCTACGCGCGCGGCGTGACCGCCTTCATCGAAACACAGAAACTCCCGGCCGAGTTTTCTCTTACCGGCCACCGCCCCGCTCCATGGACCCCGGAAGATTCGCTTTACGTCTTCGCAATGCTGAACCTTGGTATTTCATACAACTTCTGCGAAGAGCTCAACTTCCTCCTGCTGGCGCGGCGCGTCGGGTATGACCGGGCCGCATGGCTCGTGCCCGTCTACCACGACGAAACGCTTCCCTTTGCCGAGGCGGAAAAACTCGCCCAATTGCCGCACGAAAAGCTCATCGCGGCCGCAACCGCCGGTCCGGTGACGGCGGGAATGCTCGCGCGCGTGCTCCCCAAAAACGCCGCCGCGTCGAACAACTGGGCCATGTCGGGACGGCGTACACGGAGCGGCCGCAGCATCGTCGCCAACGACACGCATCTGGTGCTCTCCATACCCAATTCGTGGATGATGATGCACCTGCGCTGTCCCGGCTACGACGCCGCGGGCGTCGCGGTGCCGGGCGTACCGCTGGTCACCCTCGGCTTCAACGGCCGCGTCGCCTGGGGGGCCACCATGGTGATGGCGGACAGCCAGGACGTCTTTCTCGAAAAAATGCGCACCATGGACGGGAAGCGGGAATACCTGTACCGCGGCCGCTGGCACCCGGTAACTGAAAGAAAGGAACTTATCCGCATTAAAGGTGAAAAACCGGTCGAGGTCGTACTCGGCCGTACGCGTCATGGCGTGCTCATTGACGAGGCGCTGGCGAACATCCCCTTCGAGGTTGCCGCTCCCATGCAGCCGATCCGGCTCCCCGGGGGCTATGCCCTTGCGCTTCGCTGGCCGATCGAGGACAGCGCCGAAACCTTCCGCGGATTTTACCTGCTCGGCCGCGCGCGCTCGGCGGGCGAGGCCCGCGAAGCACTGCGGAAGATTAAAAGCGTCTACCTTAACATCGTCTACGGCGACGCGGACACGATAGCCTGGCAGGTGACGGGAAAATACCCGGTGCGGAAAAAGGGAACGGGGATGCTTCCCTCGCCGGGATGGAACGGCGAGTACGACTGGACCGGCTGGGTGCCGTTCGAAATGCATCCGCACGCGGTCAATCCGCGCGAGGGATATGTCGCCACCGCAAACCAGCGCATTGTGCCGCGCGGCCACCCCTTGCACCTGTCCGCCTCGTGGTACAGCCCGGCCCGGGCCGGGCGCATTCGCGAGTTTCTGGATGGCGTCCGCGGAGCGACGCGCGAACATTCGCTCGCCATGCAGATGGACACGCTCTCGCCGACCTCACGCTCGCTGCAGGAGATGCTCGGGCCCGGCGGCACGCTGAGGGCCGGGCTGGAGGCGGTAATCGGGTCGTGGAGCGACGGGCGAATGGCAGAGCGCGCGCGCGAGGCCATGGCCATGCTCGACCCGTCCGCATTCGACGCGGTGCTTTCGACCGGCTCGGCACCCGCCGCGGTCTACGGGGCCTTTTTGCACTGCTTCACGCGCAACACCTTCCTTGACGAACTGGGGCCGGACGACGGGCCCGCGTGGGAAGCCTTTCTCGACGCGAACAGAAGCTCGTACTCCGCGATGGACGACCACCTGCTGCACCGCGCGGACTCGCCGTTCTTCGACGATATCGCGACCCCGGAAAAAGAGGTTAAGACCGATATCGTCGCCAAATCGCTTGCCGACGCCATATTACTCTGCGAACAGCGCCTGGGGGGCAACCGCGCACGCTGGCAGTGGGGCCGGCTCCATACCTACACATGGCGCCACGACATCGCCGGGAAAGTACCGTTTCTCCGATCGCTCCTCGACCGCGGACCGTTTCCGGCACCGGGCGACGCCTCGACCATGAACGTCGCCGGCTATTCTACGGGCAGGGACTTCGAAGCACTGTGGATACCGGCCATGCGGATGGTGGTTGATTTCGGGCTCGACGAGCCCGCCGTCCTTGTGGCGGTGCCGGGACAGTCCGGGGACCCATCGAGCCCCCATTACGACGACATGATCGGAGCGTTTCTGTCGGGGGAAAACCATCCACTGCCCTTCAGGAAAGAAAACGTGGAGCGCCATTACCCGCGCGTGCTGACCATCCGGCCTGCACGTTAGACGGCTACGTGCCGCCTTCGGCCAGGTTTTTCAGGATGAGTCCGTAGAACCCCGAGTGGCGTGATTCGTAGCGCCAGCCCATCTGCGCCCCGCAGCCCCTGCAGTGCGCGTAGCGCCACGCAAAGCCCCGGAACCAGGTATGCGCCTCGGTGGGCGCGCCGGCGGAGATACAGCCCCCCGCGCGCGAAAAGCAGCAGATGCGAAAAACCACACCGCCAGGATTGGCGAAGTCGTGGACGCTCGCGCCGTCGACCCCGATGATGTCGCCGGGTGCCGCGATGGTCTCTCCGCAGAACACGCAGACGAAGCGACGGCCGGGCGAATCCTTTTCGTTCAATTCGCCGGAGGGAAGAATGCCCGGCGGAAGGCAGTCCGGTCCGGGCTGTTTGGCGAGAAGGGGCGCACACCCGTCCACGTAAGGACGACAACCGGCTGCCTCACCGACAGGGTCCATCCCGGTCATACCGGCCGCCACCCGTCGGTGAGCATCGATGATTCTTTTAATGCGCTCATCATGCCGACCTTAAAAAAGCGCGGGTCCGGAAACACAAGTGTCCCCGGACCCGACATCGTATACTATGCTGATTGTCCCTGCGTCAGTTCGCCTTCGCACCCATCAGGTCGCTCGAAAACGAGTATCCCACGAGCACGTAGGGAACCGCCCCCACCCTGTCGGGATGCTTGAAATACCAGCCGAGGATCATGATAAGTGTCGGCTTGTTGAAGCTGCTGTAGTCCCGGGTATGGAAGGACCACGCAAAGAGCGGACCCACGCGCATGTGCTGCAGATCGTTCCCCGGGAACACCGCGGTATAGCGCACGCCGAGCGTCAGCTGTCCGCTCATGTACAGGAGATCACTGTCGTTCGACCAGAGCATCTTTTTATCCGGAACGAGCGTGTCGAGCGACGGGTCGTAGAAGTATTTGTCCTCGATCCCCGATTTGTCCTCGAGTTTGAGGTCCCAGTACTCGAACGCGAACTTGGAACGCACGGCTATTTTGCCAACCTTCATCTGCAGCGTCGGCTCGGCAAAGAAGTGATGCCCTCCCGCGGAGTAGGCGTTGTCCTCGTTATCCTTGCGCGCGTCATCGGAGAAGTTCGCCTCGGAGGTTGAAGAGGACTGCAGGTGTCCGCTTGTGCCGAAGTACTTTACGTACTCGTACCCCAGTCGCAGGTTGAAAATGGCGATTGGCTGAAAATCGATGAGCGGCCCCACCTTTCCGATCGCCGGATTGATTTTAGTTGATAGTCCCATCGCAAAAAAGGTGTCGCGAAAGAGCGGCGACGTGCTGTCGGCCAGCCTTCGGGCGTACATGAGACGGTTCTGCAAATCGAGTCCGACCGGATTGTAACGCACGACGGAAAGCGACGCCAGATACAGCCTGCTCTGCGGCGGAGTCTGTACCGCCGCTTCGCCGGCTTCCTCCTGCGCCATTGCGGGAACGATAAACAGGCATGCGATCGCGAGCATGCATAAAAAAATGCCGGATTTCTTAAAGCGCATGATACCTCCCTCTTGTAATGTTAGATGGTACCTTCAATAAAATGGCCCCCGGCAGCCAACGCCCCCTTCCCCCGCCAGGAGTGGAAGCGGGACATCATGCCCGCACAGCGCCAAATTACCTTCAGGATAATACAGGGAACTTTTCCTATTTTTTTATACTACAGGATGGATTCGGGTTCAATCATTTTTTGTGGTTTATTTATAAAATATGAAACGGTCACGCCGCGTCATCGTTCCTCCCTCCCTGCGCACAGCGCGATGGCCTGCTCCCAGACCGCCAGGCTGAACCCATCGTCGAGCGCGATGGGCGCGAGCGGCGTTTGTTTGAAGCGGTCGAAATACGCGCCGGTAAGCGATTCATATGAAGTGTCCGTAACGAGCCGAACCGGCGCGGCGGCGCCGTCGGCGGGACTGAGATAGAGCTTTCTGAGCAGGCGCAGGAGCATCCCCCCGACTCCCTTCATTTCGACGAGCCCTGTGTTGACCACGCCCGGGTGGATGGCGTTGACGGTGACGGGCCTCCCCTTCCAGAGTTGGGCGAAGCGCATGGTGGCGATGAGGTTGAGAAGCTTGGTGGTGGCATAGGTCTTCATGAGGCTGAAGTTATCCCCCGTGGCGGCGGCCGCGTAATCCTTCATTCCGGCGATGTAGAGGCCCGCCGATATCTGCACCACGCGCGCCCTGTTGGCGAGGAAAAGGTCTTCCAGCCGGCGGTTCAGGACGAAGGGGGCGAGATGATTGGTGACGAAGGACTGTTCGAAGCCGTCGGAGTTGATGATTTTTTCCGTGGGCCACAGCGCCGCGTTGTGGACGAATGCGTGGAACCCGGACGCCCCGGCGCGGATCCTGTCCGCGGTCTCGATTGACGAGGCGATGGTGGAGAGGTCCCCCTCAAAAAATTCGATTCCCGTTATACCGCGCGCCCGGGCCGACGCGATGAACTCCTCCGCGCTCGCGCGGCTGCGGCAGACTATTTTGACCGTGTACCCGCCCGCGGCGAGCGTTTCGGCCATGGCCGCTCCGATTCCCCTGTTGCCGCCGGTTATAATGACCGTTTTCTTCATTGCCGACCTCCATGAACCGTTGTGTCGTTCCCCTGTCTGCCTGATGGCCGGACGCTTCAGGCGGCCTTCCGCCCCCGCCACGGCTTGAATACCGATATCCACACCATCATCACGAGGAAAGCCACCTGCACCACACCCCAGAAGGCCACCATGGCCTGGTTGTGCAGAAATACCTGGTTCTCCGGCGCGGCCGCGCGTTCGGCGAATGCAATCGCCGTGTTGCCGTTGAGCCATGGCCCCAGGCAGAAGGTTCCGAAGAGTATCTGCGCCACTGTAAGGAGCCACTTCACCGCAAGCCAGTGGTGTTTGAAGAATCCCCAGCCCGTGAACGCACCGTACACCAGGCCCATCAATAAATTGCCCATGGCGCCGGGTATTATAACGAAGTCGTCGACGATCTTCATGGACGCCCACGTGGCGTAGAGCTCGTCCCCGCCGGACGGGGAGGAGAGGAAATAGACGAGCACGATGCTGAGTCCGCCGCCGACCCACATGGTAACGAGGAAGAGGTGTACGGTTTTGAGCCAGCGCACCGGCATGGGACCGAGCTTTTTCATCGCGTGGAGACCTCCGTTTGCATGATGATCGCGAAGTGTGCGCCGGTCTGATAACGGAGCACGCACAAAACGGACGGCCGTTCGGGCCGCCCGTCGCGCTTCCGGTTTTGGCGCCGGCTCACTTTCCGGGAAACTTCGGCTTGCGCTTCTCGGCGAAGGCGGTGAACGCCTCGATGAGGTCGTCGGAAGGGATGATGTTCGCGCTTATGGTGGCGACATATTTCAGCGCGTCGTCCACGGTCTTGCCAATGCCGTAATTGAGCACCACCTTCGACGCCTGCACCGCCAGCGGCGAATTGCCGGCGATCTCGAGCGCCATCGCCTCGGCTTCCTTCATGAGAGTTGCCTGGTCGGCGTACACCTCGTTTACCAGCAATATTTCCTTGGCGCGCTTCGCCGTGATGTTGCCGGCGCGGTAGGCGAGCTCGCGGGCGTTTCCCTGGCCCACTATGTGCGGTATGCGCTGGAGCACGCCCACGTCGGCCACGAAGCCCACCGCCGCCTCGCGCAGTGAAAAGACCGCGTCCTCGGTGCAGAGCCTGATGTCGCAGGCCGTGATCATGTCGAGCCCCGCCCCTATGCAGACGCCGTGCACCGCGGCGATGACGGGCTTGCGGCAGCGCTCGATGCAGCTCATGGTCTCCTGGAGCTGGTAGATCTTCGGGAGGAACTTCCATTTGGTGCCGCCCTTCTGATTCTGGTCGGCGATCTCGGAAACGAAGGCGCTCATCTCGACGAGGTCGATGCCGGCGGAAAAACCGGGCCCTTTTGCGGCGAGGATGATCGCGCGGATCTCCGGGTCGTTGTCCAGGTCGGCGAACACGGCCGGGCTTTCGAGCCACGCCGGCGGGTTCATCGCGTTTTTCTTCTCGGGCCTGTTGAGATACACCCAGGCAAGCGGGGGCTTCTTTTCGACGAGGTAGAACTTGTAGTCGCTCATGGCGCTCTCCTGCGGGAATTATTAGACCTGTTGCGGAACTTTCAAAAATGTCATCGCGAGGAGGCCGCAGGCCGACGCGGCGGTCTCAAAAGGCAACACGTTTTAACAGGAAAACCGGATACTATATGAGACCGCCACGCCCCGATAAGGCCGGGGCTCGCTTTTGACACCTGGTAAAGCAACAACTCTATTAATGACCGGCAAAGCTTACAGGCCGGCGTCCGGAAGTCAAGGGATTATCGGTAAAGCGGGGGATTAAGTTGAATATACAACAAAAACCGGCCGGCGCCGGGGTGGTCCGCAGGGCGCCGGAAGGCCTATATACGCGCTTTATATGGATCGTCCACGGGGAAGGTGATAATCACGCCCGCGCCGTTGTCGCGCCGTATCTCCATGGAGCCGCCGATCTGGTCCACGAGCGAAATGATGATCTGAAAGCCCAGCGTGGAGGCGGCACTCCCGGTAAAATCGTCCTGGAATCCCACGCCGTCGTCCGCCGCCGCGAGCGAGTAATGATTGTTGTGGCGTTTGAACTCCACGCTGATCTCACCGCGTTCCCTTCCGTGGAACGCGTGTTTGAACGAGTTGCTGAGTACCTCGTTCAGCAGAAGGCCGCAGGGGATGGCCCGGTCGATGCTCAGGAATATCGACTCGGCGTTTACCCGCCAGTTGATGAAGCGCGAACCAATTTGGTAGATACCATGCAGATAGCGCGCCAGGTTCTCGATGTATTTACCGAAGTCGATCATGGAGAAGTTGTCCGAACGGTAGAGCTGTTCGTGGATGAGCGCCATGCTGCGGATGCGCCGCTCGCTGTTCCTGAAGAGCTCGAGCAAGGCGGGGTCTTTAATCTCGCGCGACTGGAGGTTCAGAAAGCTCGTTATCACCTGCAGGTTGTTCTTCACACGGTGATGGATCTCACGCAGCAGCGTCTCCTTCTCGCGGAGCGATGTCCTCAGGCGCTCCTCGTTCAGCCTTTTCTCGGTAATATCACTCATAAGCCCGGTGATGCCGACCGGCTTTCCATCCTCAACCAGGAGACGGCTCGAGGTGCGGACGTGCCGAACCGAGCCGTCCTTATCGAAGATGCGGTATTCATACTGCTCGATCTCGCCGGCAAGCGCGCGCTTATACATTTCGCGCAGACCCGGCAGGTCGTCGGGATGGACGTAATTGATGAATTCTTTTCCAATGATATCGTCTACCGTAAACTGGCTCAACCGGTATGCCGCCGGGCTGATATAGGTGAGCCGTCCCTCCATGTCGAGCGTGTAAATGACCTCGTTGATGTTCTCCACCAGCGACCGGTAGCGCTCGCCCGACTCCCTAAGCTTCCGCTCGCTGTTCGCGCGCTCCCGCTCCTTTGTCGCGATGGCGGCTGCCATCTCGTCGAACGCGGTGGCGAGTTGCCCGATCTCTCCACCGTCATGCGTCATTCCGGTCCTGGCCGAAAGGTCGCCCAGGCCGAGCCTCCGCGAAGCCGCGACCAGCCGCTCCAGCGGCCGGACGATGGTCGAGGTTCCCAGCGCATAGGCCAGAAGCAGCGCGAGCGCCGCCGCGACGCCGAGGAGCGCGAGGTTACGCAGCACCAGAAAATTCGCCCCGGCCAGGGCGATGCGCTCCGGTATGCCGACACGGAGATATATCGGTTCCCTTTTGCCGGGATGATACAGGCGCTTGTAACCGTAAAGTCGCCGTACCCCGTCCGCGCCCCTATCGATAAAGGAGCCCTCGACACGGGCTCCCGACATGTTTCGTATCATATGGTCGAGGTCGACCAGTCCTTCATATTTTTCGGGGTGCGGGTAGCGGTAGATCCTCGTGCCGGTATGATCCGCGAGCACAAGCGACGAGCCTTCGGGCAGGTTCGCCTTAATAAAAAGCCGTTCGTAATACGATACGTCGATCGTCGCCACGAGCACTGAACGGACCGTTCCGCCCGACACCACCGGATAGGCGCAGTGCAACACCATGCGCTTCGCAATGCGGCTTTTCATGTAATTGCCGACCGCGAATTCGCCCGTTTTTACGGCGTCACGGAAGTACCCGTGCTCAGCGATGCTGAAGGACTCGGACGAAACGGCCGAAGCATGGACCGTGCCGTCGGCGGAGGCGATTTTCAGGTTGGCATACATGGGGTTGATTCGCAGAATCTCCCGGAGAAACTGAGAGCTGCCACCCCAACGGCACCCGGCGGTGTAAACATGCGAGAGTTTTATGAGGAGCCGGCGCGTGTTCTCCACGGCCCCCTCCTGGTGCGAGGCGATGCCGCGCACCAGGCGCAGGGCGTTCTCCCCGGCGCCGGCCCTGGCGAGGTTTATGCTCTCGATCCCGGTGTACAGTATTATAGCCAGGGCTGGCAGTACGCATGCCGCCACCAGCACCGCGAGCTGTACGCGTATCGATTGTCTGGAAAGCCAGTTCATGGTTCTTTTCATAACCTCCTGGTCCCGGTTCCAGGACTGAAAGGGGGTTCGCAATGCCCGAGCGGCAAGCCCGATACAATATAAAGCGTTAAGGCGGGATCCGGACTACATATATCAATTGTATCGTATATGAAAGAAGAATGCAAATTAATTCCGGCAGAACTGGAAGGGGAGCATGCCACCAAGAGCACATTCTCTAACACGACACCAACCGAAAGAACTCATCCCCCCGGCCCCCTTCTCTTCGGGGAAGAGAAGGGGGAGTTCAGGCAGGCGGACTGATGCCGCGATCCCCCCTCTCTTTCGTTCAAAGAGAGGGGGACAGGGGGTGAGTTCGAAGTCCATCCGCAATTAAAAAAGGCTTTCAGCCGCGATATAGACGCCGCCATGGGATGGGCCGGCCGACGCATCCCAGGCATAGGAGACCGAGGCCATGGTGCCGCGGTGCTCGATCGCGGCCTTGAGGCCAAGACCGGTCGCGCTTCGTCGGCGCTCTTCCTCGTCGAGGAAGCGGCCGCCGCTTACTAATGGCCCGGCGAAAAGGAACGAAGGGACGATCTCGAACTCAGCGTCGAGCCCGGCCACGAGCTTCCAGCGCGCGGCCGAAAAGTCGCCCGCGAAGCCCGGGAGATCGCCGTCGAAGACATAGCGCATATGGAAACGCTCCCGCGAATCCGTATAATACGACGAGGCGCGGGGAATAAGCCTGAATATCGAAAAGAGCCGTATGGGGGCGCAAAAACGCGACTCGGCGATGAAGTAGCCGCCGGGCTCGAGATCGCCCGCGCCCAACGAGAAGACCGCGGAAAACGAGGTGGCGTCGCGTTTTTCAAGCAGATAGAACCGGTCCGTAACGAGCAGGTCCGCGACGCCGCGAAGGTCCCGGATGGTGCGCGACGAGCCCTCCCGCGTGTAATCGCGGACGTCGGAGTACTGTCCCCTGCCGTACAGGTTGAGCCACGCGAGGAAGGAGAGCGGGAGGTCGGCGGCGAAGCCCATCCCCAGGATCGAAGCGCCGGCCTTAACCGCATAGTCGCGTTCGGGCGCCTCCCACCGTTCCACCGTCATGCCGCCGTCCGCGCCGATGAAGAAGGACGAGTGACCCTCCCCGAGGGTGTGCGTATAACGCGCCTCGCCCCCGGCCTTGCGCAGGCGGTCGCGGAAACCGGCCGTCGTCTTCAGGTCGAGCGACGAGGGCGCAAACGGCAGCCTCCAGCCGATGCGGGGCATGATGCCGTAGATGGGGTCCACGCCGATGCCTCCGTAAAAGCTTCCCGGGCTGCGGCGGCGCACATTCACCGACAGGAACACGTCGCCGGTGCCCTCGTAATTGAGCGGGCGCACGACGACCGAATCGAGATTGAAGCGCGCGCGCGCGAGGTCCATCCTCTCTTTAAGGGCATTCCGGTTGTACAGCTCGCCCTCCGCGGGCACGAGGAGGCTCCGGATCTCGCCGGCCTCGCGCTCGCTCACGCCGCTCACCGAGGCGCCCGCTATCCGCGACTCGATCACACGCACCTCGATGGCGCCGTCGGGCCGCACCGAGACCTTCTCGACGTAGCTCGTGGTGTATCCCCGGCGGTGATACTCGTCGGTGATCCTCGCGGCAAGCGCCTGGAGCTCCGCGCGGCCTGTCGACACGGGCCGCCCGCCCTCCATACTCTTCACATCGAGGCCGAGCGTGGAGCCCACCAGGACGATATCCGCGGCGAAGACGTGTGATGAAAGGCCGAGCGTGATGATGACAAGCGCGGTCGTAAGGATCGTATTATTCATAAAGCCGTTTCCTCGTCACGCCGCGCGGGTGGTCGGCCCGGAACACGGCGTCGGGGACGGGTCCGTTAAGCGTAACGCGACCGTAATCGGTGACGTTGGAGGTGATCCCCTTCGCCGTCCGGGCCGTCACGCTCACCCGCGAAGGAAAGTATATCCCACCTATCGCGCGATACCCCTCGTAGGTCTCCTTAAGCAGCTCGTATCCGCGCCGGTCGCGCACCGTCTTCGAAATGACCGCCTTCGTCGACGGATCGACGCGCACCTCGATGTCGA
Source organism: Spirochaetota bacterium (assembly GCA_035477215.1). NCBI lineage: Bacteria > Pseudomonadati > Spirochaetota > Spirochaetota bacterium. The sequence continues at coordinate 109,841 of DATIKU010000061.1, forward strand.
CGCCGCTCTGGCGGTCTTTGAGGTGATACACGCGCGCGCGTTTGAAAAAGCCGTACAGCCGCCAGGCGCCGCCCGAGAGCTCGAAACGCGTTTCAAGCTCGCTGTCGATGCCGTCGAGCGGGTTGAAGCCCGGACGCGCCGGGCCACGGCCCGCGGCCTTTGCGTAATAGAGCAGGCGGTCGTCGGGATAATACCATTCGAAGCCGGCCCCGTCGCTGCGGACGATCTGGCGCGAGGGGACCGTGTAATCGATGCGAAAGCGCCCGCGCCCGTCGGCGCGGTAGCGCCCGCGGAATATCTCCCGCCCCCTGCCCGGCTCGGTTATATACTGCGTGATTTCGGCGTCGATCGTAAGGATCTTCGCGTGGGCGCGCGCGACCTCGCGGAAGAGTACGGCGGTTTCATCGGCCGCGACAGCGAGCGGCGCGGCGAAGAGCGCAGCCAGCGAGAGCGCGAGGACGGCGTGGGGTGTCGTGTTCGGTCGCATGGTACGGGTGTGGTTGTAACGCTGCCGGCCGGGGTTCGCAACCGTTTTTTTCCGGCGGCGGGGGCATAATGGCGCCCCTGCCGCCGGGGCATTGTGCGCGTTGCGGATGTCAACTTCCAATGGTATCATCGTGCCGGGTGCTCCGGCTGGAGCTTAACGTGCTAAGAGTGGGCGTACGCGCGCATCGATCATCGAGCCGGGGGTGCCCTTTATGGCCGCCGCGGCGGGGTGGGAGCTAATTTCGGAGCGAGGTGGGTTTAACCAACTCATCCTCCCGGCCCCCCTCTCTTCAGGGCTGAAAAGGGCAAGTTCCCCATGGCTGCTGAAATGAGGTCTGGTTAAAAGCGCGGCCGGTTCTTCCGCGTACCGTTTTGGCCAGCGTTCGTCGTATTCCACACGGGACCGGCGTGAATGGGAAATGGGCCCGGCGCCATGGGAGAAACAGGCCATTTGCGCGTTGTGTTTGTTGTCGGAATGGTGTATCATGGGACCGGTTCTCCGATACCGCCATCCCCGGACCACAGTCCGGTGCCGGCAGTGTCGCATCAACCGGTGATGAATCAAAGAATTTTTCTGCACGAGAGGTGAACACGCAATGTCAACATGGCGGGATAAAACCATAGAGGGAATCCGTCCGGGAGATGTTTTTATCTTCAAGAGAACCTTTTCGCGCCACGACACCGAGATCTTCGGCGATATCACCCGCGACTACAACCCGGTGCATTACGATGCGCGCTTCGCCGGGGCGAAGGGTTTCGCCGGTCCAATCTGCCACGGCCTGCTCGTCGGCGGCATGCTCTGCGAACTGGGCGGGCAGCTGGCCTGGCTTGCCTCGGGCATGTCGTTTAAATTCATGAGGCCGGTGTATTTCGGCGACACCATTACCTGCACCGTCGTGATCACCGATGTCGACGCAAAAAACCGCGCCCGGGCGGTCGCCGAGTTCGTCAACCGGGACGGCATCAAGGTGATGGAAGCGCACCTGACCGGGCATTTGCCGGGGAATACGGATAAGAATGTTTTACGTGAGATGGTGGCGGAGGGGGATGAAAGTAACAGGCTCCACGGGAGGGTTTGAGGCGGGATGATTCCGACTGTCGGCGCGGTTTTGCTTCGTTTGATGGTTGGGTCTTCCGATTGGAGTTAACGCTTTACGGATTTAATTTTCCGGTATTTTCATCGTACCGGGCGCCTCGCCGTTTTCATTGTAGCGCCCCTGCGAGGAGGTATGCATATGCCTGGGCCCTGGAATTTCCTCGTTCATGGGCCCGTATCCCATCTCTTCACGCTCCTTCGAAAAGTCGTTTGGGCATGAATAATCGATTATCCGGCGCTGATAAGCCTTTTCCGAAGTGGGGAGTATAGCCGACCCTGGAACGAATAACGGCCTTGTTACCCCCGCTCCTTAAAATACCTCTCAACCCTATCCAGGCCCTCTTTAATATTTTCAAGCGAATTGGCATAACTGAATCTAAGAAACCCTTCTCCGCCGCTGCCGAAATCGATGCCGGGCGTCACTCCGACCTTTACGGTGTCAACGATCCGAAAGGCTTCCTTGAAAGAGTCATCGAAGATATGCCGGCCGTCGGCGAAAACATAAAAGGCCCCGGTGGGCTCCATGTGGATCTTCAGACCTATCCGTTTCAACCGCTCGATCATATACACCCGGCGCTCGTCGTATGTCCTGCGCATGAGCTCGATATCGTCTTTTGTGTCCCGGAAAGCGGCCACGCATGCCCATTGCACGAAGCTGTTCGCCGAAATGGCGAAATTCTGATGAATGCGCTGCATGACCGTGGCGAATTCCATCGGGAAAATGACATAACCAAGCCTCCATCCCGTCATAGCGAAGAGCTTAGAGAAGCCATTTATCACGAAGGCCCTGTCGGTGAACTCAAGGATGGAGCGCGCCCTGCCCCGGTACACCAGTCCGTGGTATATCTCGTCCGAGATGATGTACCGGTCGCCGAACTGCGCGATATCACGGAGGTTTTGGTCGTTCATCACTATGCCGGTGGGATTGCAGGGGGAGTTGATGACGATACCCCGGGTGCGCGGGGTCAGAGCGCTTTTTATCGCCTCCGGTCGATACTGAAACCCCTCCTCGGGATGGGTTCGGACAAAGACCGGTTCGCCACCCACTGTGCGAATAAAGTTGGGATAGCACGCGTAATGCGGGTTGGAAAGGATGACCTCGTCTCCAGGTTCCAGCATCGCGAGCATCATGAAAAGAAATGCCGGAGAAGTGCCCGAGGTAACCAGAATCCGCTCCGGGCTTATTCTGACCCCGTATTCGGCAAGATAATGCTCGCAGATCGCCTCGCGAAGCTCGAGAAGGCCCATGGCGTGCGTATAATGTGTCTTACCGGAGCGGATTGCCTCTATTGCCGCGTGGCGGATGGACTCGGGAGTCTCAAAATCGGGCTCGCCCACCTCCAGATGGATCACGTTTTCGCCCGCTCTCTCAAGCTCCTGCGCCCTGGCCATGACATCCATGACGATAAATGGGGTTACTTCCTGCGCTTTTTTCGAAATCATGGTTCTCTCCGATTGAACAATAGCACCATTCTTGCATCTGGAACACGAAATGATCGTCTTCGCGGACATGGCCGCACATTTACCACGGGGTCAGAGCGACATTTTTCACTCAACCACTCCCGATCATCAGGCCGGCGTCTTGATTCCCGTCGCGCCAACCGGCCCGGAATCGAGTCTCGGCATCAGATCCGCAACAATGTCATGCTTTTAATTTGCCCCGACCCCTTTTTTCGGCACTTTCCCAAAACTCTTCTTCGCCACCCGTAAATGCCGCTCTGACCCCAATTTTCGCCTCACCACCTTCTCCGCTTCACCAGCGCCAGCACCCCATAGCACGCCGCCGCGATGATACCGCTCGCCACGAAATTGATGATATGATACCCGAAGGCCGTGGTGATGGCGTCCTGGGAGCTCATGCCGACCAGCATGAAGCCGCCGGCCCATCCCGCCTCAAGGGTGCCGAGGCTCCCGAAACTGTTGACCGGAAGCACGTTCGCCAGCACCTGGCCGGTATTGCCGACCACCGCCTGGACAAAACCCACGTCCACGCGGAAGGCGAGGATCGTGAGATAGGCGAAGACGTACAGCACGACCCACACCGCGACGCTCGTGAGCACAAGCATCGGGAGCTGGCGCGCCGTACGGTAATCCGAGAACTCGCTCACAACGGGTTCGGCCTTCTCCCGTATTTTTGAGACCAGCCGATTGTTGTAAAGACCTATCAACCGCGCGGTCGCGTTGAATATCCGGTCGGCGAAAATAACCAGCCATTTAAGGTTAAAGAGCGAAGCGACTGAGATCGCAAGGCAGATGCCGCCGATCGCGAGCAGGCCCGGTCTGATCGCATCGCCATAAAACGCGAGCACCGAGGCCATGAAGAAAACTGCGACGATGATGAGGTCGTAGATGCGCGTTACCACCAGGATATGAAGGCCCCGCGAGAGCGAGGCGCCGCCGACTTTTTTAAGGTAATAGATGAGCGTGAGCTCCCCGGTGCGCGCCGGGAGTATCTGGTTGAAGAAGTTCTGGTAGCTCGTGATGGCGAACATCTGAAACGGCGTGACCCGGATATCGCGTAGCATGACGTGATAGCGAACGGACTTGCAGAGGTTCGAGAGGAGATATGCGCCGCACGAGGCGAGGAGCAGCCGGAGATCGGCGTTCGCGATCGTCTCAATCGTGGCCGACAGGTCGATGCTCCTCAGCAGGAAGAAGAGAAGAGCCATCGAAAGCGCCAGGAACACAAGCGTTTTTATGCTGAGGATGCGGCGCTTGCGTTCCCGAATCACCTCATCGGAGGCGTCGGTGTTTTTTTCCGGTTTCGTCGACATGCTTCCCCGTCAGGACTCCGCTCGCAAACGAAGTGGGCAGCCGGTGCTCATCGCCGGCGGTTGTTCTTCACGAAGAGTTCGGCGAGAAGCCCGAAGAAGAAGGTCTGCAGGCCGAAGAGCGCAAGTCCCAGCACCGCGTTGACGTGCACCACCGGTTTGGGAATGAGCCCGTTAAAAAACATGACGAGCTCGACGGCGAAAATGAGAAAAGCCCCGAAGAGAAAGAAAAAACCCGCGGTGGAGAAAACACGCATGGGCTCCACGCTTATAAGCACCATGAGGATCTGCGCGGCCACCTTGAACGGATACCTGAGCGAGACGAAGGAGCTACCGGTGATGCGCTTTCTGAAACTCACCGTTACGTGGGCGAAACGCATCCCCTTGTGATAGGAATCCAGAAGGATCTGCTGGGTGTAGTTGTAGTCGCCCGGCAGGTTGAAGATCTCGAGATAGTCCCGGTTGATGGCGAATATCCCGGGCTGGCCGTCCTCGAGCGGCCAGCCGGTGAGAAAGCGCATGAGGCGCGTAAACACGATGTTGCCGATTCGTCTGACGAAGGGCATGCGGTACTCGATGCGCTCGAAGCGGTTGCCGTACACCACGTCCGCCTCGTCGTCCAGAATGGGGCGTACGAGCTCTATGATGTCGCGCGGATCGTGCTGCAGGTCGGCGTCGAACTTCACCACGATATCGGCCCCGTCGCGGCGCGCCCCGGCAAGTCCCGTACGGATGGCCGCGCCCAGACCCTGGTTCACCTTGTGGCGGAGAACCCTGTCAACGCCGGCCTTCGCGGCGAGTTCGCCGGTGCCGTCCTCCGAGCCGTCGTTAACGACGTACAGACGGTAATCGAGCCCCGCTTTCTTCATCGAGGGACTCACGGCCCGAAGCGCCTTTATGGTCTCCCCGATCCTCTCGGCCTCGTTATACGCGGGGATGACCACCACCAATTTTTTACGGCCCTTGGCATGTTTCCGCATGAGCTTTCTTCTCCGTTATCGATAGTGCCGGAATGGTCCGGGCGCCGCCTACGGTATGAAACGATAGACCGCGCTGCGTATCCCGCCCCTTGTCTCGAAGCGCGCGACGGGCCTGAAATGGCGCGCGAGCGCGGCGTTGTCCCTGATTTCTTTAAAAAGAGCGGCCTTCCTGTCGACCGCATTTTTATCGCCGTGGGCCAGGCGGCGGATGTAGAAGTCGTCCACGAACACGTACGCGATCTTTTTCGCGCGGAGCTCGTCGACGAGGGAGGCGGCGTCTGCGCTTTTAAGGCCCGATGAACCGATGTAGCGCCTGCCCTCGAGGCGCGAGTAATAGTTGGGCACGTTCAGCTCGGCGATGAGCATGGTGTCGGAGGGCCCCGCGTGCTCGTTGAACCACAGCGCGGCCATTTTGAACTCGACGCGCCGCAGGCTGTAGTGGTCCATGGTCCGCACACCGTAGAAGGTCATGAAGAGCGCGACGGCACCGGCGCACAGCACGAGAAGCAGTTTTGCGTAAAGGGTCCATTCAGGATTTTCATGCAGGATGATGACCGCGAAGATCGCAACGAACACGGCCGCGAAGATAAGCGGCCCCCAATGCGCGCCCCGGACCGACATGACGACGCCGCCGAGAACAGCGCATCCGGCAATCGCCGCGAGCACCGCCTGCACGCCCGGACGCCCGAACAGACGGCCGGCATTCTTCCTCAGCCACGGGTAGAGCCCCTCGCACATTCCGTAAAAAAACAAAAGAACGAGCACCCAGAGCACCGGCATCACGTAGCGCTCCTTGGTGTTCTGGTACACCATATGGACAAGCACGTAACCGCCGAAGAAGATGGCAAGCGGCGCGGATTTCTTCCATTGGCGTATAAAGAGAAGCGCCGCTCCCCAGACGGTCGAGACGAGCACCGCGAGTATCGAGACGCCCGCGGCGGCGAAGAGCGGAACCCTGAGCACGACGCTGTCGGAAAAATACGCGTGCGTCGCCATCCAGGGAACGTACCCCGAAAGGATGAGAAAACAGTCCACGATATAGCGATAGATGTTGGGTCCGCGACTGGCGATTTCCTTGATATAGGGATTGGAATAATCGGCCGCGAGAACGCTCAGAAGCATCCATACCGCCACCCCGCTCGCCGCGAGGCCGCCGGCGATCACGGCAAAGACGTAACGCCTGCGCTCGAAAAAGTCGCGAAACATCGCGGCGGGAACGGCAAGGACCGAGTCCCATTTGGTGGCGGCCGTAAGGAAGGCCGCTGGGTACGCCAGGGGCGAGCCGTTCAGCGAAAGGAGCACCGCCAGCGCCGACAGGAGCGCGAGCGTCATCTCGAGCTCGGAATTGATGGCGCCGTAGACCGTATAGGTGTTCATCGCAAGGAAGAGGAGCGCCGCGGACGCCTTCCAACGGGAAAGAAATTTCCTGTACAGCAGAAAGGCGACGATGAGAAACGGAACGAAGAGCGCCATATTGAGAAGGAGCGCCGATGAATAAATGACGTCCGCCGACTCGAACGGATTGAGCGCCGTCACCGCCGAGAGGAGGAGCGGATAAACGGGAAGCATCTTGAAGTTCGTTCCGGGAAAGCCGCCCGCCAGATACTCGGCGACGCGCGGCCGGAAATTGCCGATGAAGTCCTCGGTGGGCGTCTCGAGGTAATCGAAATAGAACAGGCCGTAGCACAGACCGGCAAGGAGGATGCAGCCGACCAGTATGTTGTATGGATGGAACGCTTTTTTCATCGGGTGCTTTTACCGTGGCCGCGGCGCGCGGAGATGCCGGCCTTCGCCGGAGTCTACTTCTTCCCGTCGCATTCGATCTTCCGAAGACGGTACTGCACGTCCTCCATTAGGTTGCGGTTGACGGCCAGCAGGTCGGCGAGAAACGCCACCAGTATCGTCTGAAAGCCGATGCCCATGAGTATGGCGACCAGGATGAGGGACTGTATATGCCCCGCCCCGCCCTCGGTGAAGAGGAAGTAGAGGAAGCGCACGCCGACCAGGAAACCCGCGCCGAATATGATCAGGCCGATCGTTATGAAGAAATTGAACGGCTTGTAGACCACGAAGATGCGGAAGATCGTGAGTATCGAGCGCTTTACGTACGAGGAGATGCTCTTTACCAGGCGCGAGGGGCGCAGGTCCTCGTTTACGCGGACCGGCACCGAGGTGATCGCCATGTTCTTCTGGCCGGCCTGAATGATCGTCTCGAGCGTATAGGTGTAATTGTTAAAGACGTTGAGCCGCATGGCCGCGTCGCGGCTGATTGCGCGAAAGCCCGAGGGCGCGTCGGGGACGTTCGTATGGCTCGCCATGCGCACGACGTAACTGCCGAGCTTCTGCAGAAGTTTCTTCACCGGCGAGAAGTGGTCGATCTCCGCGATCGGCCGCGCCCCCACCACGATATCGGCCCGGCCCTCGAGGATCGGCCGGACAAGCTCGGGAATGTCCCTGGCGTCGTACTGGTTGTCCGCGTCGGTGTTCACGATCACGTCGGCGCCCAGGCGCAGGCAGGAATCGAGCCCCAGCATGAAGCCGCGCGCGAGCCCCCGGTTGCGCGTGAACCCGACGATATGGTCCACGCCGCTCTTGCGCGCGATCTCGACGGTTTTATCGGTGCTGCCGTCATTGATGATGAGCCACTCGACCTTCGAAAAGCCCTTCACCCTGCGCGGCAGCTCCTTGAGCGCCAGGGAGAGCGTCTTTTCCTCGTTATAACATGGTATCTGTATGATGAGCTTCATCGCGAATGCCGGTCCTCTGTCATAATTGTGCCGCCAGTGTCGCCAGTCCGACGGCGCCTGTCAAATCATTTGCGCACGGCGCCGCGCTCCCCCGCGCGCGCGTAGAGGATATAGTCCGCCGGAGGATTCCCGTCTTTCCGTATCATCCTCCATCCCGGCGGATTTTTAAGAGGAACGAGGCCGAGCCTCTCGTCGTTACTAACATAGTCGGCCAGGATGTTCCTCGTCGCGCGATAGAACTCCGGCTGCATCAGCATATATTTGATCCGCGGATTGTTTTCGAAATGGCGAACGAAGCTTTCCATGTCCGCGAAATAGCCCCGACCGGACGCCCTGTCCATCAGCTCGGGATGCAACAGCACCCATGAATAATGGTGCTCGCCCCGCGTCTGATAGAGGTCCCCATCTCCAAGGTTGTTCTTGAAAAAAGCGGCGAGCTCGTGATAATCGTCTTCGAGGCGGACCGTCTCCGATGGTCGCGGCACCGCCCGCGCGAGCGGATACGCCACGGTAAAGACGACGAGTGCCGCGGCCATCGCCGCCAGCGCGATCGTTTCGGGTGCGCGGCCTGACGGCGACGCCATTCCGCGCGCCCTCCATTTTACCAGGGCCGTGGCGCCCTTTGCGATCGTCCACGACGCGAACACGATGAATAAAAGGCTGACCGGCAGAATATAGCGCCGGTTGGGCGCGATGATACTGTACCACGAGAGCGGAAGGTAAAATCCGAACACGAGCAGGCCCGTAAGAAGCCTCCTCCGCCTGCCGATCGGCGCGCGCGCGAAGCCGAAAATGCCCGCCGCGAATACCAGAGCCGCGACCATTCCCGCCGCGGTCTTCCGAACGGGCGAATCGGTATCGCGCGTGAACTTGGGCACCTCGTGGATCGAAAACGAATAGAGCGAATGAATCAGTATCCTGAACTGCCGGGCCGTGCCCTTCGCGAAGCGCGCGACGTGCTCGGAAGCATCCTTGTTGAGGATGTCCCGGAACGTGCGCTCCTCACTAACCCTGCGTTCCCGGGCATCCATCGCGAGGTACTTCGTATTGTAATTATAAAAAGGGAACTTATACGCGACCGTGTTCCGCGCAAGGAGCGGCAGCGCCACGACGACGAAGGCGGCAAGGAAAAGCCACAGGTATTTGTTCTTTAACAGCACCCAGAAGCGCAACCGCACGTCGGCGAGCAAAAACAGGCCGAAACCGAAGATGATGAACATCCCGCTCCCTTTGACGAGGAAACTGAGCGCGATAAAGACGCCCGCAAGCGCCCACAGCCTGTTGTCGTCGACGCCCTTTACCAGCAGATAAAAAGAAAGCGTGGTGAAGATGATGAGCATCGGCTCGCACGAAACCATGCTTGCCTGGATCATGAAGGTGTCGTTCGCCACAAGCAGCACACCGGCCGCGATCGCGGCAAGCGGCCCCGCCTCCCGCTTCATCAGATAATAAAAAATGAAAAGAAACACTCCGCCAAGGGCGAGGTTCAGCGTCTTCACCGCCACGAAATAGTCCGTCGAATGCTCGAAAAAGAGCGAGATGATGAACGGAAAGAGCGGGTGCTGGTTGGCCGGCAGGAACGAGCCGGTGAGGAGCGACACCAGGAAGTCCCATGGCCCGCCCTGCGCGCGGACCTCGAGCACGTACCGGAAAAAGGCGCTGGTGTCGGTCTCCCCGATATGCGGGTGCAGCCCCATGGCGTACAGACCGGTCATGAGGTAGGCGATCCCCAGCAACACCGGAACGAGCACATCGAGCGCGCGCCTCAACGTACCCTCGGCGATGTACACGGATTTCCTTTCTACTTGAACGCTCATCTGTGCAGGAAAAACGATACCGCAGGAAAAATCAACCAAAGATTTCAGATCGGCGATTCTTTATTTCAGCGTGTTTATTTCAAATCGGAGTGAAAATATCGTCTTCGCGAGGGGCGCCCCGACATGGCGATCTCAATAGGCAACACGTTAATTCATGGAACTTTTCATTAAAAGAGATCGCCACGACCCGATAGGGCCGGGCCTCGCAATGACAGAATATATCGAGGGACACAGCGGTACCACGATAGTATGCGGCAAACTCTCCCTGTCATCGCGAGGAGCGCAGCGACGTGGCGATCTCAACAGGCAACACGTTAATTCATGGAACTTTGTATTAAAAGAGATTGCCACGCCCCGATACGACCGGGGCTCGCAATGACATGCTATTCCCATGCAACCAATTAATATGCCATTTGGTTCTGTATCGGGTCGAGAGAAAACCCGGAAAAGAGCTCATTATACTATGCTTTACTTCCCAATTATCTTCCGCACGGCGTCGACGATGACGGCCGGGTCCTCAAGATGCACGGTGCTCGTCGCCTGGTTCGATTCCACCCAAAGCGGCGCTATCGAACGCGAGAGCAATCGCCCGTCCTGGGCGTCGCGCAATACCTCGATCTTCCGCGCCTCCACCACCGGCACGCCGAAAAAGAGCATGTGGTCGAGATACTTTTCGCGCGACGGCCGTATGATGGTAACGGGCACGCGCGCCGGCGCGAACCCCGGTCGCGCCGACGGCGCGGACAAAGCGCGGTACTCGGCCAGTGCCGTGTCGTAGGTGGCCGGATCCGAGAAGAAGTCCACCATGAAGGGCCGAATCTCCGCCGGCGCGCGAAGGTAGGGCGTGATTTTCAACGCGCGAACGATGCCCGCGCCCGCCGCCGCGCGTCCCGCCTTGTACAGCCAGGCCCGGTCGATGAAATTGCGATAGACCGCGGCCTCAAGCTCGGATTTGTATTTCGGCGTATCGTCCGGGAACGGATCGACGAGCACGAGTCCCCTGACCATGGACGGATGACGCGCGGCGAAACGCAATGCGTAGAGCGCGCCGGCGTCGTGCCCCACGATGACCACGGGCCGCTTCGCGCCGACGGAATCGAGAAGCGCGCGAAGCCCGTCGACCGCGGCGTCGGCCGTTCGCGGCCCCTCCGCCTTCGGGCTCGCTCCGTACCCCGCCCTGTCGTACGCCATGACCGGCGCGAAGCGCGCGATGTCGCGCTGAACGGGAAGCCACTCGAGCGAGGAGGCGCAGAGCCCCGACTCGAGCACCACCAGCGGCGCGCCCTCGCCCATCCGTACCGCGTGGAAAGCCATGCCGCCCGCATCGAGCATTTCGCCCGGTGATGCGGCCTCGCTGCCCTGCCCGGCCCGCTTTCCGGAAACATACAGGAAAGCGAACACGCATAGCGTCAGGGCCAGCGCGACCGTCGCGCCGCAGGCGAGAATTATCGTTTTTTTCCCCGTCGGTTTCATTCATCAGTTCCAGCAGAATAGAATCGATCTCATTCCCGTACGCGGCGGTACACTTCCACGAACTCCGGCGATATGTTCAGCGATGGTATCTCGCGGAAAAAGCGCAGCCGGAAATCGGCCCGGTGGGCAAGCTCGTACCCGAGCTCCCCGCCGCGGAGCTTCGAGAGAAAACCCGCGAAACCGGACTTCATCCTGCGCTCGACCCGCGTCGACAATACCCTGCCGCCGGCCGGGGCTTTTCCTCCTTCCGGCAGGGTAAACGCCGCGACCTCGCGCGAAGTGATCACCACGAAATCCGGCTTTCGGCCGGCGATGTCCATCTCGCCGCCGCGCACCTGGTACGAACGGACGCCGGCCGGAAAGCGCGGAAGATAATGCAGCCGGTTGTAATATTCCAGCGTTGAGCCCTCCGGCATAGCGGCGCTCATCCAGCGTTCGACGCCGTAACGCACATCGCACAGCAGGGCGGCGTTGACCGAGAGCGTGTTGTAGAGCGAGTACGCGAGCGAAAGCGCGAGCACACCGGCAAGCGCCGGCCTCCATATCCGCGACCTCGCGGCCGCGGCGGCGCCGATCATTCGGTCCGCGGCGTATCCCGCGTAGACGGCGAGGAACACGCTCTGCGGAAAGACGAAGCGCACGTTGCTCTGGCGGATGATCTGCACGAAGAAGAGCGAGTACGAGACGAGCGCGACAAAAAATAGCATTCGAAGAAGCAGCCCCGCGCGGTCCCGCCGGAAATCCTTCACCGCAAGACCAATACCCAGAAGTCCCAGGATAAACGCGGGAATGCCCGTCGCGTCGCGCATCATGACGCCGAAGGCGTCGCGCCACAGCGCGAAAATACCGGAGGGCGCGAGTGAATAGCTTATGGAACGCGTACCCCCCTCGCCGGTGAGGTGATGGAAACGCGCGACGAGGCCGTCGAGGTTCAGAAACACGTTTTCGACCAGCGCGGCCAGAATGACGAACGCCGCGGCGAATATCAGCAGGTTTTTACGAAACACGACACGCGCGGCGGGAACTCCACTTTCGCGCGTCATGAGCGGATAAACAACAAGATACAGTATAAACGGGAGAACGAAGATCGCGTATCCCTGGTCCTTGCTGCCGAACGAGAGACAGGCGAAAAGCGCCGTATAGACGTAATCGCGCCTTCGCCCCCCTTTCACCGCCTTGATGAGGAAATACAGCCCTCCCATCCCCCAGAATACGTAGGGCACCTCGACCTTCGAGAGGTGCGCGTAGAAATTCAACAGCGCGTTGGTGGAGGCGAACACCGCCGCCCACAGGGCCGCGCGCCGGCCGAAGAGCTCGCGCGTCCCGAGATACGTGAACAGTACGATACCGACGCCCATGGCCGCCGACACCAGCCGGTCGATGAGCATGAGGCCGCTCGCGAAATCGGCCGAGCGCACGTACACCAAAAACTCGTACAGCCTGAAACCGTCGGCCGCCGCGTGCGAGGCCACGGCGTAGACGACCAGCGGAATGTTCACCAGCGCCAGTATAACCTGGTGCACCAGCGGGTACTTGTTGAAATAGCCGAAGGAGAAGCCCTTGCTTAAGCCTATGAGCGGATGAAACGGGGCCAGGTCGTCGGACATCCAGCTCTCCACGTGCGGCAGGCCCCAGGTGATACCGACCGTGAAGAGCACGGCGGCAAAGAGGAGGACGGGGATGATCGGCCTGACCTTCATGCGTTTACCTGAAGGCTATGTACTTGCTGCCGGTGAAGTTTATGGCAAGGCCTCCCATCGTTCCGAGAAACGCGGCGACGAGATAATGCTCGTGGAAGAAGGCCGTCCGTTCGAACAGCGACACCGAAATGAGCCAGTTGACCAGGAACCCGAGCGTGCAGATGACGAAGAACAGCAGGTACTGCCGCGTCGCTTTGCCATTCCGTTTATCACCGAAGGTGAACTTTCTGTTTAGCATGAAATTCGTGGTGAGCGCCACGACGAAACCGATTACGCGGGCGCCGCGAAACGGTACGCCCGCGACGTCATAGGCGAGATACACGCACGCAAGGTCGATGCACGTGCCTATGGCGCCGATGACGGAAAAGGTGAAAAACTGGATGATGGTTTCGCCCGGCTCGATACCGACAAGGCCGAAACCGAACTTCAACAAACGCTGGGGCATAATCATCTCCCGTAGCCCGCGGCTCCCAAGCAAAGGTTTTCCCGCCGGGCACGCATGTGTCAAGCAGATAAAGCAGAAGAGATGTAGATCTCCGTCTGTTCCAAATCGACTTTGTTTCATAACCCGGGAAGCGCGCCGTTATCCCCCGGTGCAGGCGGAAGGAGACCAGAATATCTCCGTGTTTCGCAACAAGTCTGTCGATACAATAATCGCCGTTTTAAAGAAATGGCCGAAGATTAATTTTCCAGGATTATAAAGCCCTGGTTGATTTCAGATAAACAAATTAAGAGTGAGAGGTGACCATGCGGATGTTCGGATCATATCTTTGAAAGAAACCCGCGGAAAGATTGCAGATCGCGCCGCAAGGGCCCGTGGACACGTTTTAAACGGGCGATAAGTGAATCAAGCCTTTCCCAGTCGTACGCGAACCCGTGATAATACCGTTTGAAATGCCTGAAGCGCATCAGCTCGGCGAGGTCTTCGCCGACGGAATCTGATACTACTTGCGGGCGCATCGCTTCCACCTCCAGCGTCATTCGCTCCAGGAGGTCCTTATGCCATCGCCCCTCGACGAGGTTGTTCTCGAAATATTGCGATATCCTGAAAAAAACGGTCTCTGCACAAGTATAATAGCCCTCGATGATGGAGGCCACCATCAGAGCCGTCCGGTTAGTCCTTCCCAGCAAACGCACATCATCGTCGATGGCCTTTCCAAGTTCGTCAAAAATCTCGTCCAGAATCGCCAGGTGTTTATCAATCTGCGCGATCAGGATTTTTATCGACTCAAGCTCTTTCATGCACCAGCACCCCCCTCTCCCGTATGCTTCGCGCGTGCGCGGGGTGCACCCTCTCGATCTCAACGATATCGACCGGTATATCGGTCATCGCCTCGGCGTCGGCAAGAGCCTCCAGTCCGTCCAGGGGGCCCGCAAGCCCCTCCAGCGCGATGTCGATATCGGAGATCTCCGTGAAGTGTTCGGGTGTCAGAAGCGATCCCCATTGATATATTTTCCCCGGATTATATTTTTTAATGAGGTGGTCTATAATACGCTCGCAGTCCTTTTTGGCCTGTTCCCATCGTGTGCGCCGAAGCAAGGCTTTTCTCTTTTCCCTCGCGATGAGCGAGGCCCTGGCCAGGTCTATATCGAATGTTTTTTTTAATGGCGTATCCAAGCAAACACCTGTGGATAACTATTTACCGCGTTTGCCAAACGGCCCCGTTTCTCGGGCTCGGCGGAACTTACCCGTTCCGGGGAGGCAACGATTCCGTATGCCATCGCCTATTGTCACGGCTCACACCAGTAAGATGAGATAATCGACTTCCTGTCAATGAATATATGGAAAGGGGTATTCCCGATTCCGGGGGTTGAATTTTATTCCAGTGGCAGTCTGTCGCGAGCCCGGGTCGTTTTGGGTGTGGCAATCCCCTCTTTAACGTATTCACCTCCCCGGGAGAGGTATCCATCGCGGCCGTTTTTTAATTGATTTTTTCAGGCAGCTGTCAGCACCTGAATAAAACCACCGTCCTGTCAGGTTTATGAAATTCCCCCGCGACTCGACGCGGGATATCAGCAAGCTCAACGCGCGGGATCTGCGAGGACTTAATGGCGCTTATATCAACCTGTGGCCGCGCCCTCCGGGAGTTCATCGGAAAGCGCTCCGTTTTCCTGACCGTCTTCATCATCCTTATCCTCAATCTCCTTTTGAAAAACATCCTCGGCGTTAACGAGAACGTCGTGCTCGCCGAGGCCAGACACTTCGGCGACCCATCGTGGATCCCCAACGACTGGTTTTTAAACCAGTATATCGGTTATCGACTTCTTTTTAACGCGATATTCGGACAGCTCGCCATGATACTGCCGCTTTATCTGGTATCTATCGCGGGCAGGCTTGTAATCTATTTCCTCTTCGCGATCGTCATCGAAAAAATCTCCAGGACGCTTAAAATCCATCTTGCTCTAATAATCCCGGCCCTGGTGCTCTTTGTTTCCTTTCAATCCATCGTTGCGCGCGAATGGATGATCGGCGGCGTCGAGACGAAGAGCTTCGCCTATATCTGCGCGCTCGGTGCGCTCGTCGCCCTGGCGCACCGGCGGTACCGGCCCATGTTTCTCCTCACGGGGCTCGCGGCCTCGTTCCATATACTTGTCGGGATTTACGCCGCATTCAGCCTGGGAGTCGCAATTCTCCTAACTTTCAACAGCCACAGCGATCGCATAAAGGAAATATTCCTGGCGGTTCCTTACGCCCTTATGACGGCAGTACCCGCCATATACGCCGTCGGTCAATACCTTTATGACAGCGCGAGCGTCGACGCGCTAAAGGCGGCGACCATCTATGTCATCGAGCGCAATCCGCATCATACCTTCCCGGAAGCATGGACCAGGCCCTGGGTGGCCAGGTTCTCGGCGAGCTGTATGCTGTTCGCCGGCATACTCGCGTTCTCACGCAGGCCGGCGAGGCGTGTATTTGCAGCCTACGGGCTGGGCTCGGCCGTGCTTTTCTGTGCGGGGCTTGTGCTGTATCATTCTGGAAATTACGCCTGGCTGAAACTCTACTGGTTCCGCCACCCGGACGTCATCATCCCCCTGCTCGGCTTTTTCCTTCTCGCCGCGCTCATGAGCGAGCCGCTTAAAAGCGAATCCGCCCCTGGAACCGAACGGAAAACCATTATAAATAAACCGGCGCTACAAAAAACGGCGCTCGTTATCGCACTGCTTCTATCAACCGCCGGCATGGTGAAATCGGCATACGTGTTTTCCCGCCACATTGTTAAAATCGCCGGGAGCGAACGGCCGTTTTATCTTGCCCACCTCGAACCGAATCTCAGAGAAGCCCTGCTCTGGATAAAGGGAAACACTCCGGCGGACGCCATGTTTCTCGTCAGTCCCGCCATCGATGAGTTTTATATCTCGGCCGAAAGGGCCATGTTCGTTTCTTTCAAACATTCGCCGCAAACGGACAGTGACAATATTGAATGGTATAATCGTATTTTGCTTCTAAACAATGGGAAGATTCCGGCCAAGAGGGGTTTTAAAATGGTAAGGGAGATCGACCAATCGTTCTACGATCTCGAAACCGCGACGATCAATGAAATCGCGAAGCGCTATTCGCTGGATTATTACCTCGGAAAGAGCGAAAGGAAACGTCCCTACAGAATCGCATACGACAATGATAACTATACTCTTTATCGTTTGCGGCAATAAAAAGTTAACGGGTACCACCATGAAAAAAAGAACCATTTCCGTCGTCGTCCCCTGTTACAACGAGGAAGACGTCATAGCAAAAACATGGGAACGCATCAAGAAGGTGATGTCGGACAACGCGTATCGCGACCACGAAATCATCTTCGTTAACGACGGCAGCGTCGACCGCACGCTCTCCATCCTCAGGGGCATCGCGAAAAAGGATAAACGCGTGCGGATCGTCAGCTTCTCCCGCAACTTCGGCCACGAGGCCGCGTCCACCGCCGGCATTCACCACGCGGCCGGCGACATCGCCTTTCTCATCGACGCCGATCTACAAGATCCACCCGAGCTTTTCCCGGAAATGATTAAAATATACGAAGAGACGGGCTGCAATGTGGTATACGGCGTGCGCGGCCGTCGAGAGGGAGAGACCGTGTTCAAACGCTTCACATCCGCGGCGTTTTACCGCTTCTTCAACTTCCTGTCGGAGGTAAAGTTTCCCGTCGACACGGGCGACTTCAGGCTCATCGACAAAAAGGTCATCGACGCGTTCGGGGAATGCAAAGAGAAGAACAAATACGTCAGGGGACTACTCACCTGGGTCGGCTTCAAACAAGTCCCGTTCCGCTACCGGCGCGAACAGCGGCAGGGCGGCGTGACCAAGTACAATTACTGGAAACTCATGGTGCTGGCCTTCGATATCATCTTCGCCTTCTCCAAGCGCCCCATGAAGCTCGCCACGAACATCGGGGCGCTGTGCCTGGCCGCCGGGCTCGGGCTCGTCATCTACGTTTTCGTGAGCAAGTACACCAGCCCCCTCCCCGGCTGGGCCTCAACGCTCATCATCATCATCTTTTTCGGCGGCGTGCAGCTTCTCACGCTCGGTATCGTGGGAGAGTACATCGGCATCATCTTCGACGAGGTGAAGGGGCGCCCGGAGTACGTGGTGGATGAGAGGGTGAATTTTGGATTAAAGATTCAAGATTGATAGTGTTTGTGCTGTCATGGTGAACCACGGCCGTATCGGGGCGTGGCAATCTCGACGTCAATATGTCCGCGGTTTTCATCACCCACAGGCGCGTTTTAACCGCAATTGTATTTTCCCGCTTGACGAACGGTATCAAATAGAATTACACTTTCAAAGTACGCTGCATTTTCCGGTCAAAATTCATGAGAAACGGAGAACGAGGCACTATGACTGCCCGGATGTCGCGCCACGGATCGATCGAGGAAAGAAACTTCGATATAAATTTCCGGCGCGAGCTCGGTCATGAATCTCGTTTCTCCGCTATCGCGCAGACCGGTTACATATAGAAGAACACCATGGATATAAAAGCCATTAAACAACGTCTGCTCGAGCGCGAGAAGCTGAAAGCCGACATTATGATTGGAGAGCGACTTCGCGTGCACGAAGCGCTGAAAGAAAACATACCGCTCATGAAGCGCTGCGGCATCAAACGCGCGTATCTCTACGGAACCATCGTGCGCGGAGCGTTCAACCGGTCGTCGGACGTGGATGTTGCCGTCGAACCGGCGCTCCCCTATGGCGAGCTGCTCCGCCTGCATTCCTCACTCTCGATTAAACTCGGCCGTACCGTGGATATACGGATACTCGACGAGCTGCCGTTTCGCGAACACATACGCCGTGAAGGAACGCTTCTTTATGAACGAAAAGATCGCTCTTCTTAAAAGCGAGCTCTCGGACGATCTATCCCGAATCAACGGGCTTTATGACAGGTTCGCCACATCATGGGACAGGTACGCAGTCGCGAACGAGTATTCCCTCCTTGTCGAATCCGCTTTCACCGTCAATCAGATATATACCGGCATCGAGCGAATGCTCCGTAATATTGCCGGTTTGTTCGAAAACAATATCGATTCCGACGGCTGGCATAAATCCCTGCCCGAGCGCATGCGAATTCCCGTCGAGGGCCTTCGCCCCGCCGTCATTTCGGAAATATGCTACACGCGGCTTGACGATCTTCGCGCCTTCAGACATTACTTCCGGCACG
>DATIKU010000062.1 GCA_035477215.1 Spirochaetota bacterium
ACAAGGCTGATAAAAATAATATTTTCAGGATTTAAAATTATTGAGGAGGCGGTGCCGGATAATTGCTTTTGATCGAACAGGGCCCACAAAAACACATGGGTATCGAGTAAATAATTCATGAATTCAATAATTCGTCATCTGAAATTTTAAAATCTTCCGTTATTTTATATGAGGCTTTATTTTCCAGAATACCCAATTTTCTGATTATGCCTTTTTTATACTTTGAATAAGGAACGATAACGGCAAGCTTTTCCCTCTTTTTCCCAAAAGAAATAGTGACCTCCCCTCCCTTTTTAATATAATCAAGGACCTTAGAGAAATTTGATTTCAATTCGCCGACTTGCAGTATTTTCATAGTAACAAAATAACACGTTCTTGACAAGTTGTCAAGAATAATTGACTTGTTTCGAATCTCGGGAATATGGGGTTTTCCCCCCGCAGGCCGACGCGGCGATCCCGTGAGGCAACCGCGCCCCGATACGGCCGGAGCGCGACTTCACCTTTGTCACCGGGATCGTGCCGGCGTACTACGGCGGCTGGCTCAAGCGCGCCGAAAGCCTCCTCGCGCTGGGGCGGCGCGACGAGGCGCGCGCCTGTGCCGAAAAAGCCGCGCGCCTCAACCCGTACGATTTCAGGATACGGAATATTCGGAAGCTTTTGAAATGAGGGCGGGGGATTACGGCAGGATCTCCGTAATCTGGATGAATCCGGTCTGCGAGGCCGTTTCCTTTTTTTCGAAATCCTCGATTATCTCCCTGTCCCTGATATCCTCATACAGCTCCCACAGCGATTTTTTTATCAGGGTCGAAGCGTCGCAATTGTAGTGCTTTTTTAAGAGGCGTAGCAGCTTTTTCTCTCTGGGATTGAACCTGATGGTTAACACAGGAATGCAATTCCTCCTCACATTGATGCACACGACTATACAGGATGATAATACTCGGCTCTCTCAGGGCATTTCAGAAGGGATTTAATTTCTACAAAGGATGCCCCACGTACCAAGAGTTCAACTATGTCAACGGTCTTACCTACATCAAACATATTCGGTTTGCCATATGTAAAGAGAGATATCCCTAAATCCTTAAGAATCGGTCTAAGAAGCTGGACATAGTGATCTCTCGGACAGCCGCCGGAATAGAATACAAGGATGTCGTATGATGAAGAACCCAGGAGTCTGGGAATTGTTTGCCGCCAGTTAGTCCTAACATCATTCAGCCCTTTTTCGATGTGTAAATCATAAGGTGATATAACGTCATCCGGATTGACCATTCCGTGCCCGGTGGTAAGAATTACAAACCTGCAGCCCAATTTATTCGAAGCATTCCTGAGAGTTCCAATCCATTTTGCGCCGGGGAAGAAATAACCCGCTTCGACGTCGTATTCCCCTTGCGAGTTCGGACTTGCATCGGCTGAGCACAATACAATCCTGCTCAACGGACATGGGCCAATAATTATAGCACCATCTGGCACCGCCATACCATGTACCTCCTGCTACAACCCAATTGAACGACACGAAGCATGATTACGACAGAATGCAGCATACGTCCCTACCAAGTACGATTCCAACAAGTGCTAACCGATATAATTTACTACTCAACTACCTTACAAAAACTTTTATTTGTTACGGTCAATCCGTAGTTCTGGAATAGCACGTCAAGAAAATGCACTGCCAATTTTGAAATGTTTGTAGATGATCCGGTACTATATATTTCCCCCTGTCAGATTATCTCGACCTTTTCCGGAATTTTCGATTTCTTAATGTCGACTAATGCAATTTTGAAGAAGCGCGGATATGTTGTAGACGATTCAACCTTTTGGCCTCCCCATACAAAATCCGGACTGCTACTCACATGCGTGCGTCCAGAACCAAAGGAATATTTATACAATACTGCAACACTTGCATCCGCTAATGATGATGCCTTTTTATATCCATGCTTGGACATTTGCGCTTCAATTAGGCTGGAAATGTTACGCACTGTTAGACTTAATGAATCCTGTGGAATTACTATGAAAAGAGACTGTTGTGGAGGATTCCCGTAGGTTGCCGTACTGACCGTATCCTGCAACGTCGCAACGCAACCTACAACTCCAAACAGTAAAGCAAGTGCACCAATTGATTTTAGCCGCATACACCTTACCTCTCGTATCCCGGCTTTGCTGCTATCGGACAACACAAGATTATAACAGAAAGTCATGAATCTGTCAATTGATATATTGCGATATCCGGGGGGATCATCCTAAGACCTAATGTCATCATGAAGCGAGTGACACATATATTGCTTGAGTCGAAATTCATGATATATATTTAAGATTCCGCAACAATAAAGCCAAGGCATCTGTTAAAATGGTAAACCGGCTGAAAGTTTAGAATACATCTCGATCTAAAGATCCTTCCCCCGCCGAACTCCGCCACGCGTACAGCGCGATCGAGGCCGCGACGGCCGCGTTGAGCGATTCCACGCCGCCCTCCATGGGGATGGATACGGCGTTCGCCCGGAGCGCGTCGGGAAGCCCCGGGCCCTCCACGCCCGCAAGCAGCGCGAAGCCCCTCGGAAAGCGGAAACCGGCGACCGGTTCACCGGCCCTGTCGAGCGCCACCAGCTCGAAGCCCTTCTCCTCCCTGAAACGCGCAAGCTCGCCGATGGAAGGCCCCCGGAAGACGGGCACGCCGAACACCGCCCCTCCCGAGGCGCGCACGCAGCGCGGATGAAAGGGGTTCACCGCCTCGCGCAGCATCACCACGCGCTCCACTCCGAAGGCCGCCGCCGTACGGATAACCGCGCCCGCGTTCGCCGGATCCTGAAAGGGCACCAGCAGTGTGCATCCTTCGACGGCCGAGCCGTCCCACTCGCCGATTTCAGGCACGCGCATGAAGAGGAGCGGCCCG
This sequence comes from Spirochaetota bacterium, assembly GCA_035477215.1. Taxonomy (NCBI): domain Bacteria; kingdom Pseudomonadati; phylum Spirochaetota; species Spirochaetota bacterium. Next base: position 2,885 of record DATIKU010000062.1, read on the forward strand.
CCCGTGGCCGACACGTCGACCTCGTTGTAGAGCGATTTTTTCAGTATATACAGCTTCCCCTCCCCGGCGAACGCGGCGACGAGCGCGTTGACCGCATCGTCGTCCTCCCGCAATCCGTCGAAGAGCACGAGCGACTCGCAGAGACCCGGAAGCCGCGCCGCCGCTTCCAGCACCAGCTTCCTGCCGCCGACGATCGTGCGCTCGGTCTTTTTCACCGAAGCGCCCGAGGCGGTCTTTTTCATCGCCTTGAACGCGGCGTTGTCGGCCGAGGTGATCGCCGTGCCGGCCATGCCCTCGGCGCGGGTGAGGATGCGGTAGGTGACGGTACGCACCGCCGAGGTCTTCTCGAAGACGAGAAGCCGGCGGCGGTGCGGCGTGCCCGGTATGGAATAGTCCTTTCGTTCGAGCTCGCGGAAATCGTCCATGCCGGCGATGGAATCCGCGCCCGGCTCGTCGTCGGCCGACGGGCCCTTCATGAGGATGACCCGAGCGCCGAGCGGCAGGAAGTGGCGCACCCGGCCCATCGTATCGCGCGCCGATTCGAGCGCGCGCGTAACGACCGCGTTCGCCTCGAAGAAGGAGTGCGGCCCCACCAGGTGCGGGTACACCGACACATCCTTCAACTCAAGCTCGGCGATCGCCATGCGGAGAAACTCGACCCGCCTGTGGCGCGGCTCGGCGAGGATGATGCGAAGGTCCGGCTTCATGATTTTAAGCGGGATGCCGGGAAAGCCCGCGCCGGTGCCGATGTCCACGACCGGCGACGGGATGTCGGCGAGCGAGGCGAGGAGCGCGCAGTCGATGAAGTGCTTGACGACGATGTCCTCGAAGCGCCTGAGGCGCGAGAGGTCGAGCTCGTCGTTGTAGCGCTCGAGCAGGTCGTAGAAGCGCGCGAAGAGGTCCGTCTGCCGCTCGTCCACATACAGGCCCGACGCGGCGAAAAGCTCGAGCATGCGCGATGTTTCGGCCGGTTTCATTCGATTTGTTTCCCGTACGCGGTACGGGAAGGATTTCAGCGGGTACGGGCGCGTTCGTCAAGTGGGAAACGGCGTCAGGAAGGCGCGAAGGCGCGGAATCGAATCCGCGCCTTCGCGCCGAGGCGAAAAAGATTTGACTCCGCCAAAAGCACCCATTATAATGTATGTATACATTATATCGCAAGAGAACGCCATGAAACGAACCCAGATATACCTTGATGACAAGACCCACGAGTTCCTCGCGAGGGAGAGCGCGCGGCGCAAGCTATCGATGTCCGAACTGATCCGACAGAATATCCGGCTCACGATGAAACACGACGCCCGGAAGATGCTTTCGCGGATCGAAAACGCCTTCGGGGCTTGGAAGGGCAGGGAATTCGAAACTGACGAATATATCAGAAACCTCAGAAAAGACAGAAAGGCATGGTGATCGTCGATTCCGACATTCTCATCTGGCTGTTGCGCGGAGATGAATCCGTTAAGGCCCGATTCAAGGAACTGGCAGGCGATCTTGACGGGGAGATGTACATCACCCCCATCCAGATAGCCGAGGTACGCGCCGGCATGAAAGACAGGGAACGCCGGAAGACCGAAGAGCTCCTCGACGCGTTTCCGGTCCAGGAGATTGACGCGGCCGTGGGCGCCGGTGCGGGCGATATCCTCCGGCGCTACGCCCCCTCGCACGGGGCCACCCTGGCGGACGCCCTCATCGCCGGCACCGCGATATATCACCGCATGAAATTGTGGACGCTGAACAAAAAGCATTATCCCGGCATGGAGGACGATGATTGTATCGCCTGAGGAGGCGCACAAACGTTTGCGGGCCTCCTTACGCTTCTACACGGGCATCGAAAACGGGGAATCCATTAGAGGTTTTCCGGGAAAACACAGGGGCCGGGCGTCCGCTGAAAATCCCTGTCATAGCTTACTATGGTCAATCCGTAAAAGACCGAACATGCATATTGATAGGCATCATCGAAATCGAGCGAATACCGCTTCCCCGCTTCGACGATATCGCCATGGCAGGAGAGAGGCAGAGAGACAATGGGGATACGCCCCGATATGTCCTCGATGAAATCCACATACGCCTCACGGGCATTGTTGCGAAACAGCACGACCCCGACAGAATGCAGAGAGAAGTCGGAAACGTGAATTTGACCTTTCCGGGCTTCAAGGAGTTTCCGGCAGACCCGTGCGCGCTCCTGGTCCAGAAGGATTTAGAGGAATATATTCGTATCGGCCAGATACACGCTTATCGCCACTTCTGCGCATCATGCTGTAAACTGACCGACGAATACCTTCCCTTGAGGGATGCAAGCGCTCCGATCCACTTGAACGAAAACGCTCCCTGATCGACCGATCCCGTCGCTGTGCGCTTCGCTTTGAGGCTTTCAATATATTCGACGACCTCTTTTTTTTCGTCCGGCTGTAATTGTTCTATAATTTTTTCCAGTGGAGTCATGGCACCGCTCCCGTTTTTACGACGTATACTCGTTACTATCACCGTTTCGCTGCTCAGTCAAGTCCGATTATCGGATCCGGGCAGGCGCGGATTCGAATCCGCGCCTGCCCGGATCCTCCATTACGCGTGGAGCCCGCCTGATACCGACGACCCTAACATGACCACATCTTTCAGATCATCCGCGAAACGATTTCGAAGAAGCGAATTCAATTCTCCGAGCATGGTATTTTTATCTATTTCCATGGCGATTCCACCCCATCGACCCGCTACAATCCGACCGAATTAATGATACCCG